>NZ_JBDYKJ010000008.1:0-93274 GCF_040012395.1 Nocardioides sp. 31GB23
TGGCCATGCTCAACCTCGGCGGCCACCGGCCCACCCTCCCCGGGCGCACATGACCCACGGAAGAGACAGGAGAGCCAGATATGGGCCGGGTCGGCGCTCAGGTGCGGGTGACGCGGGCGGGGAGGTGGGTGCGCGGGGCCATCCGGGCGCCGTGCCGCGGGCGGTGCAGGCCGGCCAGGCCGAGCAGGGTCGGCACCCGGCCCCGCTGCGGGCGCCACGGCTCGAGATAGTCGGCCATCTCCTCGTCGGTGAAGGGGGTGCCGGTCAGCGCCCAGCCGACGTCCTTGGCGACGTGGTAGTCGCCGAAGGAGACCGCGTCGGGGTCGCCGAAGGCGCGCTGGCGCACCTCGGCGCAGGTCCACACCCCGATGCCGGGCAGGCTGCTGATCCGCTTCTCGGCCTCCTCGCCCGGCAGGGTCGCGGTGCGCTCCAGCGACTCCGCGACCCGGGCGGCGGTGACGATCGCGCGGGAGCGGGCGTGGTCGACGTGCATCTTGAGCCACTCCCACGAGGGCACGGTGCGCAGCTGATGAGGTGTGGGCTGCACCCACAGCCGCAGGTCGGCGCCGGGGCCGGGGGCGCGCTCGCCGTAGCGGTGCACCAGCATCCGGAAGCCGGCGAAGGCCTCCTGGCCGGTCACCTTCTGCTCGATGATCGAGGGCACCAGCGACTCCATCACCAGCCCGGTGCGCCCCAGCCGTGCGTGCGGGTGGCGTCGCCGGGCCTCGACGAGCACGGGGTGGCGCGGCTCGAAGGCGCTCCAGTCGTCGTCGGCGCCGAGCAGCGCGGGCACCGCCTCCAGCATCCACTCCGCCCCGTCGCCCCACGCCCGGGCGTGCACCTCGCCGTGGGCCGGGCGCGACTCCAGCGAGAGCGTCGCCGGGCCGAGCGGGGTGCGCACGCCGCGCCAGATCCGCCCGGCGTCGTCGACGCGGTACGTCGGGTCGCCGCGGCCGCGGCGCTGCTGGCCGGCGACGGAGGCGATCTGGCAGGGCCAGTCCGGGCGCCAGGTGCGGCGCAGGGGCTCGGCGGTCACGGCCCCGACCGTACGTGATGGAACGTGTTCTAGTTTCGCGTAGTCTGCGGCCATGCCCCTGCAGATCCACGACGAGCAGCGCGTGCGCACGCTGACCCTCGACCGGCCGGACGCGCTCAACGCCTTCGACGAGCGGCTCTACGACGCCACGACCGACGCCCTGCTGGCGGCGGGCGACGACCCGGGCGTGGCGGTCGTGCTGCTGACCGGGGCCGGACGCGCCTTCAGTGCGGGCACCGACCTGCTGGAGATGCACCGGATGTCCGCCGACCCCGGCTTCCGGCGCGGCCGGCACGGCTTCCCCGGGATGCTCGACGCGCTCGTCGCCTTCCCCAAGCCGCTGGTGGTCGCGGTGAACGGCGTCGGGCTGGGCATCGGCGCGACCGTCCTGGGCTTCGCCGACCTGGCGTTCATGTCGAGCACCGCCCGGCTGAAGTGCCCCTTCACCTCGCTCGGGGTGGCGCCGGAGGCGGCGTCCTCCTACCTGTTCCCGCGGCTCGTGGGCCACCAGGCCGCCGCGTGGATGCTGCTGTCGTCGGAGTGGATCAGCGCCGACGAGGCGCTCGCCGCGGGCCTGGTGTGGCGGGTCTGCGAGCCCGACGACCTGCTCGCCGAGGCCCGCCGCCACGCAGAGCTGCTCGCGCGCCGCCCCGTCGCCTCGCTGGTGGCGGTCAAGCAGGCGATGACCGCTCCCCTGCGCGCCGGCATCGACGCGGCCCGCGAGCGTGAGAACGCCGCCTTCGCCGAGCTGATGGGCGGCCCGGCCAACCTCGAGGCGCTCGCCGCCTTCGCCGAGGGCCGCGAGCCCGACTTCACCGCGCTGCCGGGGTGAGAGCGGCGGTTGACCGGTGAGGGTTCAATGAGACGGTGCTGCTCGCCGACGTCGTGACCACCTCCCAGGCCGTCGCCGCCACCCGCTCGCGCAAGGACAAGGTGGCCGCGCTGGCCGACCTCCTGGGACGCGCCGGCCCCGCCGAGGCCGAGACCGTCGCGGCCTACCTGGGCGGCACGCTGCGGCAGCGGCGTACGGGGTTGGGGTGGCGGTCGTTGCGTGACCTGCCCGAGCCGGCGGGCTCCCCCACGCTCGAGGTGCTGGAGGTGCACCAGCGCTTCGAGGAGGTCGCCGCGTTGGCAGGGCCGGGCTCGGCCGGCGCCCGGACCCGCGCGGTCGAGGAGCTCTTCGGCCGCGCGACCACCGACGAGCAGGTCTGGCTGCGCGGCGTGGTGACCGGCGAGCTGCGCCAGGGGGCGCTCGACGCGCTGGTGCAGGAGGGGGTCGCGCGGGCCGCCGACGTGCCGCTCGCCGTCGTACGCCGCGCGGCGATGCTGTCGGGCTCGACCGTCGCCGTCGTGGTCGCCGCCCTGACCGAGGGCGAGGAGGCGCTGCACGCGATCGGCCTCGAGGTGATGCGACCGGTGCTGCCGATGCTGGCCGGCTCGGCCACCGACGTGGCGGCGGCGATGACGAAGGCGCTCGGCAAGGGGGCCGAGCCGGGAGCCGAGGTCGTGGTCGACACCAAGCTCGACGGCATCCGGGTGCAGGTGCACCGCGACGGCGACGAGGTGCGCGTGGCCACCCGCAGCCTCGAGGACATCACGGCCCGGCTGCCCGAGGTGGTCGAGGTGGCTCGGGCGCTGCCGGCCCAGCGGTTCGTGCTCGACGGCGAGGCGCTGGCCCTCGACGACGACGGCCGGCCGCGCCCCTTCCAGGAGACGTCGTCGCGCACGGCGCAGTCGGCCGGCGTGCACGTCACGCCCTACTTCTTCGACGTCCTGCACGTCGACGGGGCCGACCTCCTCGACGCGCCGGGCCACGAGCGCCTCGACGCCCTGCACGCACTGGTGCCCGAGCAGCACCGGGTCAGCGGCCTGCGCACCGGCGACCCGGAGGCGGCCCAGGCGTTCCTGGCCGGCGCGCTCGAGGCCGGCCACGAGGGCGTCGTGGTCAAGAGCCTCGACGCGCCGTACGCCGCCGGGCGCCGCGGGTCGGGGTGGGTCAAGGTCAAGCCGGTGCACACCCTCGACCTGGTCGTGCTGGCCGTCGAGTGGGGCTCGGGGCGGCGGCGCGGCAAGCTCTCCAACCTGCACCTGGGGGCCCGCGACCCCGAGGGTGGCTTCGTGATGCTGGGCAAGACCTTCAAGGGGCTCACCGACGAGGTGCTCGACTGGCAGACCGAGAGGTTCCTGGCGCTGGAGACGCACCGCGAGGGCCACGTCGTGCACGTGCGGCCCGAGCAGGTGGTCGAGATCGCGATCGACGGCCTGCAGCGCTCGACGCGCTACCCCGGCGGGGTGGCCCTGCGCTTCGCCCGGGTGGTGGGCTACCGCGACGACAAGCCCGCTGGTGAGGCCGACACCCTGGAGACCGTCCGCGCGCTCGGCTGAGGGTCAGCCGAGGAGGCCGACGAAGTCGAGGAGGAACAGCGCGGCGAAGCCCGCGAGGTAGACCAGGCCGGCGTACGAGAGGTAGCGCAGCCCGGGGCTGAGCGAGCCCTCGCCGCGGACGAGGCTGAAGTTGAGCCAGGCGAAGACCGGGGCGGTGAGGAAGGCGCTGATCATGGCGAAGGTGAGCATGGTGGCGAGCGAGGCGCTCACCGCGACGACGATGACCAGCCCGACGCCGGTGATGCCGCTGAGCCACAGGTTGAGGGAGCGGCGGCTGAACTCCGGCTCGCGGCGCAGCAGGCGCAGCGACTCCGCGCACGCGCGGGCGTAGCCGTCGATGACGGTGATGACCGTGCCGTACATGCAGGCGAACGCGATCACCGCCATCAGCGGCACCGCCCACTGGCCGATGGCCGTGCCGTACATCTGCAGCAGCTGGTCGACGTACGCCCCGCCCGCGGTGGCGACCTCCACCCCGGAGCCGTACTGCACCAGGGCCCCGAGCGAGAGGAAGAAGAGGGCGAGCACGGCCGAGGTGGCGTAGCCGACGTTGAAGTCGAAGAGGACGTCCTTGGCGCGGCTGGGGTGCAGCTTCTGCTTGGCCTGGATCCACAGCGAGTTCAAGGCGCTGATCTCGATGGGCGCCGGCATCCAGCCCATCAGGGCCACCAGGAACGGCAGCGTCGCCCACGTCCACGGGGTCGGCTCGACGAAGCCGGCCACCCGCTCCGAGCCGGCCGAGGCCGCCATGAAGGTCGCGGTGATGGTGGCCAGGGTCAGCGTCACGATGATGACCTTGGTGACGGCGTCGAGGGCGCGGTAGTGACCGGCGACCAGCAGCACCCACGCCGAGGCCATCATCGCCGTGGCCAGCGCGGGGATGCCGGGAGCCCAGCTGTCCGGGAGCATGAATCCGAGGATCACCGCGCCCAGCAGCCCGACCCCCGCGGTCGAGATCACCGAGCTGACGGTGGCCAGCACGAAGAAGACCCACAGGTAGCCGCGACCCTTGCGGGCGTACCCCTCGACGAGCGACCGGCCGCTCTCCACGGTGTACTGCGGGCCGAACCGGAAGAACGGGTACTTCAGCAGGTTGGCCACGACGATGACGAACGCCAGCTGCCACCCGAAGCGGGCCCCGGCCTGCGTCGAGGAGATCAGGTGGGAGCCGCCGATGGCCGCCGAGGCCATCAGGATCCCCGGGCCCAGCGCCGCCATCCGCGAGGCCCAGGCCCCCGGCTCCACCCGACGCGTCTCGGCCGCGGGACCCTCTGCCGTCTTTGCCATTGGCCGAAGTTAGCACCGGGCTTCTTCGGCCGGTCGAGCCGTGCGAGGTGTGCGGTGCAGGAGGCACAGGGGGCGCGGTCGGAAGTGTGGAGGCATGGATGAACCAGGTTCATCCGGGGCTCCACACTTCCGCGCAGCGGTCCCGTCGGTCGCTTCACCCGGCACAGGAACGTGCGCGCTCTACGGCTGCGCCCGTTCTGCATGCGCAGCCAGCGGCCACCAGTGGCGTTCACGCAGCTCCGCCTCGGCCTGGACCGCGTCGAGCCATGCCCCAGGTGCATCTCGGTCTGCAGGCAACCGGCAGTGCCAGACCACGAAGTGGGCGTGCGGCGTGGGCCATGGATACCCGTCGGGTGCTCCGAGCACATCGTTGCGCACATACCCAAGCAACCGAGGTGGGCGACAGTCGTCGACAACCGTCCGGCACAGCAGATCTTCCAGCGCTTCCTCCCATGCCCCGTCCCGGACCTCACGCGTGGGGATGTCGAGCCCTCGACCGTCAGGCCGAGCCTCGACCAAGATGTCGTCCCCACGGGTCACCAGGAGACGGACCAGGCATACCGGCGCGGGAGCGGCGGCCGGCTCTCCGGCCAGTACGACGTCGGCGCGACCGTGAGCGGGTAGCCACTCAGCGTCCTGGTGGCTGACGAGGACACGCTCCTGGGGCGACACCGCGCAAACGTAGCGACCCGTCCGGACAGGTCACCGTCCGGTGGCCGAGTCGTGGGGCGTTCCGAGCTGCTGGCGGCGGAAGAGCGCCACGCCGACGCCACGATCGTCGCAGGTCAGCGCGGGTGCGGCGGGTCTGTCGGTGGCTGGTGCTTGAGTGTCAGCATGCTGATCGAGACGGACCTCGCGGGTGGTCCGGTGCGGGTCGATGACCTGGACCGGGACTCGGTGCTGTGGTTCGCCGAGCAGGCCAAGGCACGCGAGGCCGCCGCGGCGTTGGCGGTGCTGCACGCGACGATCCGCTGGTGCGAGACCAACACCGTCGAGGACCCGAAGTCGGCCGCGGGGTTCGGGGAGGTCGGGGGCGACCTGGACTGCCCGGAGAAGATCGGTGGTGACGGGCGCCCGATGGTCGCTGCGTTCTCCGCCGAACCGCTCGCGGCGGCGATGGAGATCTCCACCACCGCCGCCCTGACCCTGATGGCTGATGCGCTCGAGCTGGCGCACCGGCTGCCGCGGGTGATGGCCCGCGTGGAGGCCCTCGAGGTGCCGGTATGGCGCGCCGGCAGCATCGCCCAGGCCACCAGCGGCCTCTCACCCGACGCGGCCGCCTACGTGGACGCCGAGATCACCGCCCGCGCGCACCGGGTCGGACCCGTGGTGCTGGCCCGGCTCGTGGAAATCGCCCGGGCCCGCTACGACACCGACGCCCATCAAGAGGCCGAAGAGGCCGCGCGGGAGTCGTGGGACGTGACGCTGACCCACGGCGACGGCCGCGACCAGCGGTGGTTGGGGACCTCGTGGATGGAGATCACCGGCGACACCGCCACCCTGGCCGACCTGCAGGACCTCGTCGGTCGCATTGCCCACGACCTGCTGGCCACCCACCCCGACCTGTCCTTGGCTCGGCGTCGGGTGCTGGCGTTGCAGGTCATCGTCGACCGGGCCCGCGCCCACGGCGACAGCCCCGCACCCGGGCGGCCGTACAAGGCCTACGTGCACCTGACCGCGACCCCCGAGGGCGAGATCACGCCGCTGGGGCGGGTGGAGGACCTGGGCCCCGCGACCAGCGCGATGATCCGTGACTGGCTCACCGGCGCCCGGGTCACGGTGACCCCGGCGCTCGACCCCGACCGCGGCGACCCCGTCGATGCCCACGACCCGCCGGAATGGATGCGCGAGCTGGTCGTCCAGCGCGACCAGCACTGCGTCTTCCCCGACTGCCGCCGCCCCGCCCGGCGCTGCGACCTCGACCACATCGACCCCTACGACCCACACGGACCACCCGGCCAGACCCACCCAGGCAACCTCGCCCCACTCTGCAGACGACATCACCGGGCCAAGACCACCACCGACCCCACCAAGCAGTGGCGCTACCGACGGATGGACCACGGCCACTACACCTGGACCGGACCCCAGGACCAACGACTCGTCGTCGTCCCCGGCATCGGCACCTACTCGCCTGGCTGACCGCCGCCGAGCCCGTCACACTCGTGCAACTCGGAGTTGCACGAGTCGTACACTCCTCCCATGAGCACCCGCACGCCCGAGACCGACGGCCGCCGCCGCGCCCGTGAGGCGGAGATCCTGGCCGCGACCCGCGCGCTCTTCGACGAGCGCGGGGTGCGCGACGCCCAGATCGAGGACATCGCCCGGGCGGTGGGCATCAACCGCGCGATCGTCTACCGGCACTTCACCGGCAAGGAGGAGCTCTTCGCCCTCACCCTCGTCGGCTATCTCGACGAGCTGCGGGTCGACCTCGAGCAGGCCTCGACCACCTCGAACGCCCCCAGGGACCGGTTGGCCGACATCGTGGGCGCCTTCGTCGACTACTCGCTGGCCCACCCGGCGTTCGTCGACTGCGCGCAGGCGCTGATGCGCCGCTCCGGGCCCGAGCTGCTCGACGAGATCTCCGAGAGCGCCCTCTTCCGCCTCGGACGCGCCATCTCCGGCGCGCTGTCGATCCTGTCGACCGCGCTCGAGGACGGCGTCGAGGCCGGCGACTTCACCGTCACCGACCCCACGCTGCTGGCCAACACCCTCTACGCCAGCGGCCTCGGCGCGCTGCAGCTCGCCCGGGTCGGCATCCTGGTCAAGGAGGCCGCCCCGGGCGTGCCCACGGTCGGGGAGATCTCGCCGCAGCAGGTGCGCGAGTACCTCGTCGCCTCAGCGCTCGCGCTCGCCACCCTCAGGTGAGCGTCAGGGCGCCTCGAGGATCGCGGTGACGCCCTGGCCGCCGGCGGCGCAGATGCTGATCAGGCCGCGGCCCGAGCCCTTCTGGTGCAGCAGCTTGGCCAGGTTGGCGATGATCCGCCCACCGGTGGCTGCGAAGGGGTGACCGGCGGCCAGCGACGAGCCGTTGACGTTGAGCTTGTCGCGGTCGATCGAGCCCAGCGGGGCGTCGAGGCCCAGGCGCTCCTTGCAGAACACCGGGTCCTCCCACGCCTTGAGCGTCGAGAGCACCTGCGAGGCGAACGCCTCGTGGATCTCGTAGAAGTCGAAGTCCTGCAGGCTCAGGTCGTTGCGCTCCAGCATCCGCGGCACGGCGTACGCCGGCGCCATCAGCAGGCCCTCGCCGCCGTGCACGTAGTCGACCGCGGCGGTCTCGGAGTCGACGAAGAACGCCCGCACCTCGAGCCCGTGTGCCTCGGCCCACTCCTGCGTGGCCAGCAGCACCACCGAGGCGCCGTCGGTCAGCGGCGTGGAGTTGCCGGCGGTCATCGTGGCCGCCTCGCCCTTGCCGAAGACCGGCTTGAGCTTGGCGAGCTTCTCGCTCGAGGAGTCGGCGCGCAGGTTGTTGTCGCGCTCCAGCCCGCGGAACGGGGTCACCAGGTCGTCCTGGAACCCGCTGTCGTACGCCGCCGCCAGGTGCTGGTGCGACGCGGCCGCCAGCTCGTCCTGCGCCTCGCGGGTGATCTGCCACTCCAGCGCGGTCAGCGCGGCGTGGTCGCCCATCGACAGGCCGGTGCGGGGCTCGCCGTTCTTGGGCAGGTCGAGCCCGATGTCGCCGGGGCGGATCGAGCCCAGCGCGGCCAGGCGCGCCTTGGTGTCGCGCGCGGCGTTGACCTTCATCAGCTTCTTGCGCAGCTTGTCGCTGATGGCGACCGGGGCGTCGGAGGTGGTGTCGGTGCCGCCGGCGATGCCGGCCTCGATCTGGCCCAGGGCGATCTTGTTGGCGACCTGGATGGCCGCCTGCAGGCCGGTGCCGCAGGCCTCCTGGATGTCGGTGGCGGGGGTCTCGGGCGCCAGCGCCGAACCCAGCACCGCCTCGCGGGCCAGGTTGAAGTCACGCGAGTGCTTGAGCACCGCGCCGGCCACGACCTCGCCGAGCCGCTCGCCCTCGAGGCCGTAGCGGGAGACGAGGCCGTCGATGGCGGCGGTGAGGAGGTCCTGGTTCGACACGTCCGCGTAGGCGGAGTTGGACCGGGCGAAGGGGGTGCGGTTGCCGCCGATGACGGCGACGCGACGAGGAGAGGTAGCCATGCGCACATCCTTGCGCGCGCGGCCCCGCACAGAGAAGGGTGTGAGGGGCACGTCACGAAAAGTGGACTCGGAGTTACACATCTAGTTACATGCCCGGTAGTGCCACCTGGTGCTGCCCCAGTGCCACCCCAGGCCCACCCCAGGCCCCACAGGACTTCACGGAGGACGGACCCGCATGAGCGACAAGTACCAGAGCTTCAGCCAGTCGCCGATCGGCAAGCTGCTGGTCAAGAACCTCGGCCTGCCCGCCCCGATGCCGCTCGAGCGCTACACCCCCGGCGCCCCGCTGGTCGACGGCACGGTCGTCACCGGCGGCACCGGCCGCCTGGCCGAGTCGCTGGCCGGCCTGCTCGACAGCCTGGGCATCGCGAGCACCGAGTCGCCCGACGACACCACGTCGTACAAGGGCCTGGTCTTCGACGCCACCGGCCTGACCTCGGCCGACCAGCTCGTCGCCCTGCGCGACTTCTTCACCCCCCTGATGCGCCGCCTGGCCACCTGCCCTCGCGTCGTGGTGCTCGGCACCCCGCCCGAGCAGGTCTCCGGCACCGAGCGGGTCGCCCAGCGCGCCCTCGAGGGCTTCACCCGCAGCCTGGGCAAGGAGATCGGCCGCGGTGGCACGGTGCAGCTCGTCTACGTCGCCGAGGGCGCCGAGGCCGCGACCACCAGCACGCTGGGCTTCCTGCTCTCCCCCAAGTCCGCCTACGTCTCGGGCCAGGTCGTGCGCATCGGCGCCACCGGCACCACCGAGGCGGCACCGGTCGCCGACCAGCTGCGCCCCCTCGACGGCAGGGTCGCCCTGGTCACCGGCGCCAGCCGCGGCATCGGCGAGCAGATCGCCCGCGTGCTGCACCGCGACGGCGCCACCGTCGTCGGCGTCGACGTGCCCCAGGCCGCCAGCGAGCTGCAGTCGCTGATGAAGGAGCTCGAGGGCGACTGGCTGACCCTCGACATCACCGGCAAGGACGCGCCGCAGCGCATCGCCCACCACCTGGCCGAGAAGCACGGCGGCGTCGACGTCGTGGTGCACAACGCGGGCATCACCCGCGACAAGAAGCTGGCCAACATGGGCGAGGACCGCTGGGACTCGGTCATCGCGGTCAACCTCACCGCCCCCGAGCGGATCAGCCGCGAGCTGCTCGACCAGGGCGTCGTCAACGCCGGCGGCTCGATCATCGGCGTCGCCTCCATCGCCGGCATCGCCGGCAACGTGGGCCAGACCAACTACGCCACCTCCAAGGCCGGCGTCATCGGCCTGGTCGACTCGCTCAAGGACGAGCTGAGCGACGGCATCACCGTCAACGCCGTGGCCCCCGGCTTCATCGTGACCCAGATGACCGCCGCCGTGCCGTTCGCGACCCGCGAGGTCGGCCAGCGGCTCAACGCGATGGCCCAGGGCGGCCTCCCGGTCGACGTCGCCGAGACGATCGCCTGGTACGCCTCCCCCGGCTCGACGGCCGTCAACGGCAACGTCGTGCGGGTCTGCGGCCAGATGATGCTGGGCGCCTGACGTGGCCGGCCCCACCGTCGAGCGCGCCGCCCGCACCCACGACGGCAGCACCGGCGCCGGCACCCTGCTGCGCGCCGCCCTGCCGAGCCTGCCCGTCGTCGGCAGCCTGCCCGGCGTGCGCAAGGCCCGCCCCGAGGGCTTCGAGGGACTCGCCCTCACCCGGCCCCCGGTCACCGTCGAGCGCCCCCACGTCGAGGCGTACGGCGACCTGTGCGGCTTCCCGCGCAAGGACGTCGCCCCGCTGACCTACCCGCACATGCTGGCCTTCGGCCTGCACATGGCGATGATGACCGACTCGGCCTTCCCGGCCCCGGCCATCGGCACCGTGCACGTGGCCAACACCGTGACCCGGCACCGCCACGTGGTCATCGGCGAGCAGGTCGGCGTCTCGGCGCACGTCGGCCCCTCGCGCCCGCACGCCAAGGGCACCGTCTTCGACTTCGTCACCGAGGTCCGCGACGGCGACGGCGAGCTGGTCTGGGAGAGCTCCTCGGCCTACCTGCGCCGCGGCCGTGGCGACGCCGCGGCCCCCGAGGGCACCGTCTTCCCCGACGCGCCCGCCACCGGCGCCACCTGGTCGCTGCCCGGCGACCTGGGCCGCCGCTACGCGGCCGTCTCCGGCGACCACAACCCGATCCACCTCTACCCGCTGACCGCGAAGGCGCTGGGCTTCCCGCGCCAGATCGCGCACGGCATGTGGAGCCTGGCGCGCTGCGTGGCCGCCCTGGAGAACCGGCTGCCCGAGGCGGTCACCGTCGAGGTCGCCTTCAAGAAGCCGATCCTGCTGCCCGGGCGGGTGGCGTTCGGCTCCCGCCCCACCGACGACGGCTACGCGTTCTCGCTCAGCGACCCCCGCTCCGGCGCCCCGCACCTGGCGGGCGTCTCGCGGCCGGCCGCCGGGGGCTGATCAGCGGGGCCGGCCGAAGACCGTGCTCTCGGTGGTCGAGCGCGCCGCGGTCGGTCGCAGCGCCTGGCGCTCCGAGAAGGTCGCCGTCGCGGGGTCCCAGACCCCGACGTCGGTGACCAGGTTGCCGTCCCAGTCGCCGGTCACCGGCAGGTCGCCCGGCTCCCCGAACTGCACCTCGGCGGTCCAGACGAGCCCCTCGGCGTCGACGCGGCGCAGCGTGAAGGTCGCGGTCGACTGGTCGAAGACGCCGACGTCGCTGCGACCGTCACCGTCCCAGTCGCCGGTGACCGGCAGGTCGGAGGCGTCGCCGAGGCGCACGCTGCTCACCGACCCGTCGGCGGCGCGCAGGTGGAAGGTGGCCTCGCCCGGGCGGCGTACGCCGACCTCCCAGCGGCCGTCGCCGTCCCAGTCGCCGGCCACCGGCTGGTCCCCGCTCGCCCCGAACCCGACGCGGGTGCGGCCGCTGCCGACCTTGAGCGCGAAGGTGGCGCTGCCGGGGCTGAAGACGCCGATGTTGGCGACGCCGTTGCCGTCCCAGTCGCCCAGCACGGGCTCGTCGGTGGCGGTGCCGAAGCGGCGCACCTTGGGGGTGCGGCCGGGGCGCAGCACCTGGAACTGCGAGCGGGCCTCGCGGCGGTAGACGACGAGCTCGGCGGGTGCCTTGCCGATCATGTTGGCCGCCAGCGGCACGTCGACGCAGTTCGCGGAGCGCTGGGTCGAGCCGTAGACGAACGCGGCGCCGCCGAACCAGGCGCTCTGCACCGATCCCGAGAGCCGCTGCTCGTAGTGCACGTGCGCGCCGGTGGAGTTGCCGGTCGAGCCGACCGTGCCGAGCTGGGCGGCCTGGTCGACCCGCTGGCCCACCGCGACCGCCACCGTGTCGAGGTGGGCGTAGAGCGTCGACTCGCCCGCCCCGTGGTCGACGACCACGTGGTGGCCGTAGCCGGTGCCGCTGGTCGCGTTGGCCGTGGTCACGGTGCCCGGCGCCGAGGCCACCACCGGGTCGCCGGCGTCGTCGGGCCGGTTCCAGTCGATCGACTTCGCGCTCGGGCTGTGGTTGCCGCGGGTGGTGCCGGTCCACTCCTGCCCGCAGGGGAAGGGCATCTCGTGGTCGGCGCTGGGGGCGGCGTGCGCGGGCAGCGCGAGCGCGACGACGACGGCGCCGAGACCGGGTGCGAGCAGGGTCGACAGCAGGGGCAGGCGCATGATCGGGGTCCCTCGGGGGCGGGGGGCGGTCCGGTCACACGCTCCACAGGAGCGATCAACCGCCACATTGGTCACAAAAGTAACCAGGTGTCGGCGTGTCTGTCACGAATGACAGTGTTGTAATGCTAGTTGCGGGGCCGGATCAGGCCCTCCTGCGCGACCGTGGCGACCAGTGAGCCGTCCTGGGTGAAGACCCGGCCGATGGCCAGCCCCCGTCCGCCGTGCGCCGCGGGCGAGACCTGGTCGTAGAGCCACCACTCGTCGGCGCGGAAGGGCTGGTGGAACCAGATCGTGTGGTCGAGCGAGGCCATCTGGATCTGCTCGGGCCCGATCGGGTGCGCTGCCAGGGTGGCCCCCAGCAGGCTGATGTCGCTGGCGTAGGTGAAGGCCGCCAGGTGGGCGGTCGGGTCGTCGCCCAGGTCGCCCTCGACCCGCAGCCACAGCCGCGAGCGCGAGGGGTGCGCGGGGTCCTCGGGCAGGCCGCGCCCCGAGCTGCCGACCCAGCGCGCGCCCAGCGCGGCCCACTCCTTGGCCAGCGCGTCGGCCTCGGGCGTGCCGCCGCGGCGCATCATCTCCACCATGTCGATCGCGTCCTCGGGCGCCACGACCTCGGGCATCGTGTCCTGGTGCTCCAGCCCGTCCTCGGGCACCTGGAAGTTGGCGGTGAGGTAGTAGATCGGCCGGCCATGCTGGCGCGCCGCGACCCGACGGGTCAGGAAGGAGCGCCCGTCCCGGATCCGCTCGACGTCGTAGACGATCGGCACCTGCGGGTCGCCGGGCAGCAGGAAGTAGGAGTGCATCGAGTGCACGGTGTACGCCGGGTCGACGGTGCGGATGCCGGCGCACAGCGCCTGCGCCGCGACCTGGCCGCCGAAGACCCGGGTGCGCGTGGTGCGCACCGGCCGGCCGCGGTAGAGGTCGGCGTCGATGGTCTCGAGATCGAAGAGCCCCATCAGCTCCTCGAGGGCCGACTGCTCGCTCACCGATCGCCCCCCTGGCGCATCCGGCGGATCAGCGCCTCCTGGCTCACCGAGGCCACCAGCAGGCCGTCGCGGTCGAAGATCCGGGCGTTGACCAGCCCACGACCCCCGGTGGCGACCGGCGAGTGCTGGTCGAAGAGCCACCAGTCGTCGGCGCGGAAGGGCCGGTGGAACCAGATCGAGTGGTCGAGCGAGGCCACCATCACGTCGCGGGTGCCGATCGAGATGCCCTGCGGCGAGAGCGCCGCGCCCATGATCGTGGCGTCGGAGGCGTAGGTGAAGGCCGCGGCGTGCAGCAGCGGGTCGTCGGGCAGCGGCTCGTTGACCCGCAGCCACGTCTGCTGGCGCCCGGGCCGGTCCTCGTCGGGGGCCAGCAGGTCGTGGGAGGACCCGATGTAGCGGAAGTCGAGCACGTCCCACTCGGTGAACGACCCGTCGGCGCCGCGGATCTGGGCGTTGATGTCGAGCGACTCCTCCGGCCCGGGCACCTGGGGCATCCGGTCCTGGTGCTCGTAGCCCTCCTCGGGTCGCTGCAGGTCGACGGTCATCACGTAGATCGGCCGGCCGTGCTGGCGCGCCAGCACCCGCCTGGTGGCGAAGGAGCGCCCGTCGCGCAGCCGCTCGACGTCGTACACGATCGGGGCGGTGGTGTCGCCCGGCTGCAGGAAGTAGGAGTGCAGGGAGTGCACGGCGTAGGAGTCGTCGACCGTGCGGTCGGCGGCCACCAGCGCCTGGGCGGCCACCTGGCCGCCGAAGACGCGCGGCAGCACCGACTCCTGCTGGGCGCCGCGGAAGAGGTTGTCGTCGATGGTCTCGAGGTCGAGCAGCGCGAGCAGCTCGGCGGTGGTGCGGGGCATCTCAGGCGGGATCCTCGTCGTCGGGGCGCGGGTCTCGGTCCTCGAGCTGCGCCAGGAACTGCTCGAACTCCTGGCCCAGCTGCTCGCCGGTCGGCAGCGGCTGGTCGCGGGCGAGCAGGTTGTCGCCGGACTCCTCGGCGCGCTCGAAGGCGTCGTACTGCCGCTCGAGGGCGGCGACCACGTCGCCGACCTCCTCGTTGGCCTCGAGGTAGCTGGTGATCTCGGCCTCGCGGTCCTCGGCCTCGGCGCGCAGCCCCGAGAGGTCGACGGTCAGGCGCCCGGCGAGCTCGACCTGCTCGAGCAGCACCGCGGCGGCCTGGGGGTACTCGAGCTGGGCCAGGTAGTGCGGCACGTGGGCGACGAAGCCCTGCGCGGCGTGGCCCCACTCCCCCAGGCGCACCTCGAGCAGCGCCTGCGCGCTGCTGGGCACCCGCAGCTCGCCACGCCACGGGCTCGCGCCCAGCAGCAGCTCGGGGCTGTTGGCGTGGTGGGTCACCGCGGTGGGGCGCGTGTGCGGCACCGCCATCGGCACCGACCCCATGCTGATCACGCGGGTCACGCCGAAGCGCTCGACGACCTCGCGCACCGCTCGGCAGAAGCCCTCCCAGCGGTTGTCGGGCTCGGCGCCGTTGAGCAGCAGGTACGGCGTGCCGCCGCTGTCGCGCAGCAGCCGCACCACCAGGCGCGGGGCGTCGTAGGAGTCGTAGCGGTCGACGACGAACGAGATCGGTGGGCGGCGGGCCCGGTAGTCGTGGAGCCGGTCGACGTCGAAGGTCGCCACCACCCGGCCGGTGCCGTCGTCGGTGCCGGCGACGTCGACGAGGTGCTGGGCGGCGCGGGCGGCGACGTTGCCGGCGTCGAGGAAGCCGTCGAGCACCACGACCATCGTCAGCGCGGACTCCTCGGAGGCGTCGATCTCGGCCACCTCGTCGACGATGTGCACCAGGCGGGTGTCGCTCACGGGTCTCCTCGGGTCGGTGGGGCGGGCGCGGGGCGAACCGGACCCGTGGCCACGATATTCCCTGCCCACCCCGGGTGGACGGGGCGTCCGGCCAGGGTTGGTTACCCAGGGGTAACCTAGCGTCGGCAACCAGCCACACCCGTCACATCACAGCGACACCCAGGAGAACCGGTGCCCCGACAGCTACGAGAGGTCGTCTTCGTCGACGGCGTGCGCACCCCCTTCGGCAAGGCCAAGGGACAGTACGCCGAGACGCGGGCCGACGACCTCGTCATCAAGTGCATCCGCGAGCTGATGCGCCGCAACCCCTCGCTGCCTCCCGAGCGCGTCGACGAGGTCGCGGTCGCGGCCACGACCCAGATCGGCGACCAGGGCCTGACCATCGGCCGCACCGCCGCGCTGCTCTCGGGCCTGCCGCAGAGCGTGCCGGGCTTCGCCATCGACCGCATGTGCGCCGGCGCCATGACCGCGGTGACCACCACCGCCTCCGGCATCGCCTTCGGCTCCTACGACGTGGCCATCGCCGGCGGCGTCGAGCACATGGGCCGCCACCCGATGGGCGAGGGCGTCGACCCCAACCCGCGGATCATGTCCGAGCGCGTGGTCGACCCCGACGCGCTGGTGATGGGCAAGACCGCCGAGAACCTGCACGACCGCTACCCCTCGATCACCAAGGAGCGCGTCGACGCCTACGCCGTGCGCTCGCAGCAGAAGACCGCGGCGGCGTACGACGCCGGCACGATCCAGCAGGACCTCGTGCCGGTGGCGACCCGCTCGGCCGACGAGGGCTGGGGCCTGGCGCTGAGCGACGAGCCGATGCGACCGGGCACCACCCTGGAGTCCCTGGGCTCGCTCAAGACGCCCTTCCGTGCCCACGGCAAGGTGACCGCCGGCAACGCCGCGGGCATCAACGACGGCGCCACCGCGGCGCTGCTCGCCGACGAGGAGACCGCCCGCGAGCTGGGGCTGCCGGTGCGGATGCGCCTGGTCGCCTACTCCTTCATGGGCGTCGAGCCCGAGGTGATGGGCGCCGGACCGATCCCGGCGACCGAGAAGGCGCTCAAGCAGGCCGGCCTGACGATCGACGACATCGAGGCCTTCGAGGTCAACGAGGCCTTCGCCGTGCAGGTGCTGGCCTTCCTCGAGCACTTCGGCATCGCCGACGACGACACCCGCGTCAACCCCTACGGCGGCGCCATCGCCATGGGCCACCCGCTGGCCTCTTCGGGCGTGCGGCTGATGACCCAGCTGGCGCGCCAGTTCGAGGAGCGCCCCGAGGTCCGCTACGGCCTGACCACCATGTGCATCGGCATCGGCATGGGCGGCACCGTGATCTGGGAGAACCCGCACCACACCGGAGAGGCAGCCTGATGAGCGACCTGACCACCCTGCTCGCCCGCGCCGAGGAGATCAGCTCCGACGCCGAGCGCGTCACCCAGGCGCACCTGCGCAAGGTCACCCTGCCCCGCGGGGCGGGCGTGATGGGCCTGATCACGCTCGACAACGGCGAGGACCACACCAAGCCCAACACCTTCGGTCCCCGCGGCCTGATCGCGCTCAACACCGCCATCGACGCGGCGCTGGCCGACGACGAGGTCACCGCCATCGGCGTGACCGGCAAGCCGTTCATCCTGGCCGCCGGGGCCGACCTGACCAGCATCGCCTCCAGCGGCGCCGCCGGCGTCCGGGTCGTGGCCGAGCTGGGCCACGCCGTCTTCCGCAAGCTGCAGGACGGCGGCAAGACCTCCTTCGGCCTGGTCAACGGCCTCGCCCTGGGCGGCGGCCTCGAGGTCGCGCTGCACTGCGACTACCGCACCGTGATGGACTCCGCGCCCGCCCTCGGCCTGCCCGAGGTCATGCTCGGCCTGGTGCCCGGCTGGGGCGGCGCCTACCTGGTGCCCAACCTGGTCGGTGCCGACGCCGCGGTGACGCTGGTGCTGGAGAACCCGCTCAACAACGGCAAGACGCTCACCGGGCAGCAGGGCTTCGAGCTCGGCCTGGCCGACGCGGTCTTCTCCGGCGCCGACTTCCTCGAGCAGTCGCTGCTCTGGGCGGCCGACGTGCTCAACGGCGAGGTGCTCGTCGAGCGCGCCCAGGTCGACCGCGGCGAGGCGTGGGACGCCGCCGTCTCGCGCGCCGCGACGGTGGTGCGTGCCCGCACCGGCGGTGCCAGCCCCGCCGCCGAGCGCGCGGTCGAGCTGGTCGCCACCGCCCGCAGCGCCAGCCGCGACGAGGGCTTCGCCGCCGAGGACCAGGCGCTCGAGGACCTCTCGCAGACGCCCGAGCTGCTGGCCAGCCTCTACGCCTTCGACCTGGTGCAGAAGCGGGCCAAGCGCCCCGTCGGCGCCCCCGACCGGTCGCTGGCCCGCCCGGTCACCAAGGTCGGCATCGTCGGCGCCGGCCTGATGGCCAGCCAGATGGCGATGCTCTTCGTGCGCCGCCTCGAGGTCCCGGTCGTGCTGACCGACCTCGACCAGGAGCGAGTCGACAAGGGCGTGGCCTACGTGCACGCCGAGATCGACAAGCTGCTGGCCAAGGGCCGCATCGGCCAGGACAAGGCCAACCGCCACAAGGCGCTGGTCACCGGTGCCGTCGACAAGGCCGAGGTCTTCGGCGACGCCGACTTCGTGATCGAGGCCGTCTTCGAGGAGATGTCGGTCAAGAAGTCGGTCTTCGCCGACGTCGAGAAGGTCGTCTCGCCCACCTGCGTGCTGGCCACCAACACCTCGTCGCTGTCGATCTCCGAGATGGCCGCCGACCTCGAGCACCCCGAGCGGGTCGTCGGCTTCCACTTCTTCAACCCCGTCGCGGTGATGCCGCTGCTCGAGATCGTGCAGGGCACCGCCACCGACGACGCCTCCCTGGCCACGGCCTTCGCCACCGGCAAGGCGCTGAAGAAGACCACGATCCTGGTGCAGGACAGCCCGTCCTTCATCGTCAACCGGCTCCTGGGCCGCTTCATGAGCGAGGTCAGCAGGGTCGTCGACCAGGGCACCCCGATCCAGACGGTCGACGGCTCCTTCGCCGGCGTCGCGCCGATGCCGCCGTTCACGCTGATCGCCCTGGTCGGCCCGGCCATCGCGCTGCACAACACCGAGACGCTGGCGGCGGCCTTCCCCGACCGCTTCTACGTCTCGCCGGCGCTGGAGCGGGTCGTCGAGGCGCGCAAGGGCGCCTACTTCGCACCCGACGGCACCCTGGACCCCGAGGTCGAGGCGCTGCTGGAGACCCCGGCCGACCCGGTCGTGCTGACCCAGGAGCAGGTGCGCACGCAGGTGCTCACCGGGCTGGCCGAGGAGGTGCGGCTGATGCTCGACGAGGGCGTCGTCGCCGGGCCCGAGGACCTCGACCTGGCGATGATCACCGGCGCCGGGTTCTCGTTCTGGAACGGCGGGCTCACGATGCTCCTCGAGCGCGAGGGCCTCGGCTCCTTCCACTAGTCGTAGGTCGCCACCATCAGGCGCGCGGCACGCGCAGCGAGCCGG
The DNA here is from genome assembly GCF_040012395.1 of Nocardioides sp. 31GB23. NCBI lineage: Bacteria > Bacillati > Actinomycetota > Actinomycetes > Propionibacteriales > Nocardioidaceae > Nocardioides > Nocardioides sp. 31GB23. Next base: position 18,767 of record NZ_JBDYKJ010000008.1, read on the forward strand.
TCCTCGTCCAGGCCCACCAGCCGTTCGAGGGCCGGCTCGTCGCCTTCCGCCTCCAGCAGCTGCCAGAGCACCTGTGACCCGAAGCTGTCGGCCAGGTGCTCCGCGGCCCACCACGACAGCCCGTAGTGCGCGGTGGAGCCGTCTGCGTTGAAGGTCGCGCCGTCGGGCATCCGCACCCGTCCGGCCGCCAGGTCGGCCCGCGCCGCCTGCAGCGCGACCTCCGGCAGCGCCCGGTCCTCGGGCGCCAGCGGACGTACCGAGACCCACTCGGCGATCCCCTCGGCCAGCCACACGGGCGCGTCGTCGTCGCGCGCCCCCACCGCGACGTGGGTGACCTCGTGGCGCAGCAGCCGGTCGCGGGTGCGTCCCTGCGCGGAGGTGCGCTCCGCGCCCGCCGAGGCGAGCACGCGGGGGTTGAGCACCACCCTGGTCGAGGCCAGCGGCGAGTCGGGGTCGCGCGGGTCGGCGGCCACCGGCACCGCGGCCGCGTCGAGGGCCGCGGCGTCGCCGCCCGGCAGGTCGGCGACCGAGGCCAGCGCGGCGGTGGTCGACAGCGCGTAGAGCACCACCTGCTCGCTCCACTCGAAGGGCACCACCGCGCCCACCTCGGCCACGGCGCGCTGGGCGGCGTCGAGCAGTCCAGGGGCCGCGGCGACGCTGGCGTCGTCGAAGACCCCCAGCACGCCCGCGACCTCGCGCACCTGCACCGGGCCCCGGTCCCAGGGCTGCGGCACCACCTGGTTGCGCTCCTCCCAGGCCGCGTCGGTCACCGAGGCGAGGCGCAGCCGGTCCCGGGCGCCGCGGCCCGGCTCGAACAGGTAGCGGTCGCGGGCCACGACCGGCACGTCGTCGTAGCCGCGCAGCTGCAGGCGCACCTCGACGACCACCCAGTAGGAGTCGTCGACGCGCAGCACGTCGGCGGGGTCGAAGCCGTAGTCGACCCGCTCCAGCGGCAGCTGCAGCAGGTTGTCGAAGTACTGCGCCTGCTCGGCGCGGAACTCGGCGGGCCCGGGCGCCAGGGCGCGCTCGAAGCGAGCCCGGTCCTGGCGGCGTACGCCGGAGGCGCGCAGGTCGAGCGTGCGCTGCACGGCCGAGACCACCTCACGCGGCGCGGGCTGCGCCGACGTCGTCGGCACGGCGCCGGGCTCGTCGTCGCCGGTCAGCAGCGTGCACGACGCGAGGACCAGCGACAGCACGAGCGCCGTCAGCAGGCCCAGCAGTCCCCTCCCCAGGGGTTCGAGCGCGTCTCCCTCCCTGGTGCGCTCAGCCGGGCCGCTCAACCGGCTGCTCGTGCTCCAGCGGGGACCCGGTCGACATCGCCTCGACGATGCCGCGGGCCAGCGACTGCGGGCTGAGCCCGATGCGCTCGAGGATGACCGCGCGCTTGGCGTGGTCGAGGAACTCCTGCGGCACCCCGTGCAGACGCACCGGCGTGGTCACGCCGGCGGCGTTGAGAGCCTGCAGCAGGCTGGCGCCGCAGCCGCCCTGCACGCCGTTGTCCTCGATGCTGACGACCAGCCGGTGCTCGCGCGCCAGCTCGATCAGCGCCGGGTCGACCGGCTTGACCCAGCGCGGGTCGACGACGGTCACGCCGATGCCCTGGGCGACGAGCCGGTCGGCGACCTCGACGGCGGTGGTGGCCATCGAGCCGACCGCCACTACCAGCACGTCGCGGGCACCGGAGCGCACCAGCACGTCGCAGCCGCCGGCGCGGTCGACGGGCTCGATGTCGGCCGGCGGCGGCCCCTTCGGGAAGCGCACGACGGTCGGGGCGTCATCGACCGCGACGGCCTCGTCGAGCAGCTCGCGCAGGCGGGTGGCGTCGCGCGGGGCGGCCAGGCGCAGGCGCGGGACCACCTGCAGCACCGACATGTCCCACATGCCGTTGTGGCTCGCGCCGTCGTCACCGGTGACCCCGGAGCGGTCGAGCACGAAGGTGACGCCGCAGCGGTGCAGCGCGACGTCCATCAGCACCTGGTCGAAGGCCCGGTTGAGGAAGGTGGCGTAGACCGCGACGACCGGGTGCAGCCCGCCCATCGCCAGGCCGGCCGCCGACGTCGCGGCGTGCTGCTCGGCGATGCCGACGTCGAAGGTGCGGTCGGGGAAGTGCGCCTGGAACTTGTCGAGGCCCACCGGGTGCATCATCGCGGCGGTGATCGCCACGACGTCCTTGCGGCGGTGGCCGATCTCGACCATGTCGTCGGCGAAGTGGTCGGTCCAGATCCGGCCGCGGGCCTTCTCCTCGCCCGACTCGATGTCGAAGGGCTGCGGGGAGTGGAACTGGTCGGCCTCGTGGCGCTCCGCGGCGTCGTACCCGAAGCCCTTGCGGGTCAGGGCGTGCACGATCACCGGGGCGCCGTACTTCTTGGCCTGGCTCAGCGCCGTCTCCATCGCCGCGCGGTCGTGGCCGTCGACGGGGCCGATGTACTTGAGCCCGAGGTCCTCGAAGAGGCCCTGCGGGGCGAGCGCGTCCTTGAGCCCCTTCTTCATGGCGTGCAGGGCGTCGTAGGCGGCCGTGCCGACGCCGGGCACCGCGTTGAGGCGGCGCTTGACCATGTCGAGCAGCGTCTCGTAGCGCGGGTCGGTGCGCAGCGAGGTCAGCGCGGTGGCCAGGCCGCCGACGGTCGGGGTGTAGGAGCGCCCGTTGTCGTTGACGACGATCACCAGGCGGCTGCTCTGGGCGACCGCGATGTTGTTGAGCGCCTCCCAGGCCATGCCGCCGGTCAGCGCGCCGTCACCGATCACGCCGACGACGTGGCGGTCCTCGCCGCGGATCGCGTAGGCCTTGGCCAGGCCGTCGGCGTAGCTCAGCGCGGTGGAGGCGTGGGAGTTCTCGACGATGTCGTGCTCGGACTCGGACTGGCTGGGGTAGCCGGAGAGCCCGCCCTCCTGGCGCAGGGTGTCGAAGTCGCCGGCCCGCCCGGTGAGCATCTTGTGCACGTAGCCCTGGTGGCCGGTGTCGAGCACGACCCGGTCGCGCGGGGAGTCGAAGACCCGGTGGATCGCCATGGTCAGCTCGACCACCCCGAGGTTGGGGCCCAGGTGGCCGCCGACCTTGGAGGTCGAGCGGACCAGCAGGTCACGGATCTCGCTGGCCAGCGTCTCGAGCTCGGCGTCGTCGAGGCTGCGGAGGTCACGCGGTCCCGAGATGGACTCGAGGATCGACATGGGGCTCCTTGCTGTCGCGGCGGGGGTGGGGTGGCAAGTCTAGGGGGCGTCCCTCATCGGCGCAGAACCGCGACGGCGGGCTCCAGGAGGCTGCCGATCCACACGTCCCCGTCGCGCTCGCGGACCCCCGTGGCCATGTGGAAGCCCTCGGCCGGCAGGTCGTGGTCGTGCACCAGGCGGCCCGTGTCGTCGTAGGCCTGGACCCGGCAGGTGCGGGCGGGCTTGGGCTGCAGCCGCTGCGGGATCCGCGTCACCTGGCGGCGCAGCCACGGCGGACCCTGCTGCAGCCGCTCGACGACCGGGTCGCGGGGGCTGGCGACGGCGACCCAGATCAGCCCGTCGCTACCGCGGGCGATGTTGTCGGGGTAGCCGGGCAGGTCGGCGACCAGCAGGTCGCGGCTCCCGGCCCGCTCGCCGGTGATCCAGTGGCGCACCAGGGTGCGCGCCCCGGTCTCGGCGACGACCACGAAGGACTCGTCGGCGGCCAGCGCGACGCCGTTGGCGAAGGCCAGCCCGTCGAGCACGACGCTGACCTCGCCGTTGGTGTCGAGCCGCAGCAGCCGGCCGGTGCGGGTGTCCTGGACGAAGTCGTCCTTCCACTGCTCGATGGAGAAGCGCGTGGAGGAGTCGCTGAACCACACGGTGCCGTCGGAGGCGATCGCGGCGTTGTTGCAGAAGACCATCTCGCGCCCGCCGACCTCGTGGACCACCTGCTCGACGTCGCCGCTGGCCAGGTCGACGCGCAACAGCCCCCGGTGGGCGTCGCAGACGAGCAGCCGCCCGTCGGGGTGCAGCTCGAGACCCAGCGGCCGGCCGCTGGTGTGGGCTACCCGGTCGATGCGGCGCCCGTCGTGGGAGAGCCGGAAGATCGCGCCGTCCTCGGTGCCGGAGAGCACCGACCCCTCGTGCGGGCCGTCGGGCAGCACCAGCACGTCCTCGGCACCGTGGCCGGGCAGCGGGTGGATCTCGAGTCTCGTGGGGGTCGCGGAGGTGGTCACTGGCACAGCCTGTCGTAGAGGGGCGAGGTCAGGAAGACGGGCAGCAGCAGCCGGCCCGAGACGGTCAGGTCCTTCTCCAGGACCGCACGTGGGGCGACGAAGACCATCTGGCGACCCTCACCGCAGACGATGTCGGCGTCACCCAGGTCGGTGGCGCCGGCGAAGAGGTGCACGGTGTCGTCACCGCCGCAGGCGGGGCTGTGGAACGTCCACTCCCCCGCCGCCTGCAGGCCGGAGCCCAGCTCGACACCGGTCTCCTCGGCGAGCTCGCGGTAGGCCGCCTGCTCGGGGGTCTCCCCCGGCTCGATCGAGCCGCCCGGTAGGCCCCACTTCTCGGGATCGATGACCGGGTGCTCGTCGCGCTCCTGCATCAGCAGCCAGCCCCGGCGGTCGACCAGGGCCACGCTCGAGAACCGGTGCACGCGCCCCACCCTAGGGGCGGGCGCTCACAGCCGCGCGATGAAGCGCCGACCTCGCAGGGCCTCCTCGACCAGCCCGACCGCGCGGCGTACGCCGGCGAGCCGGGCGTCCTCGATCAGCCAGGTCTGCACCGCGGCCTCGATCACGTCGGGGGTGGCGACGTCGCGCAGCTCCGACCGCGCCTCGCTCAGCCCGCGCCGCGCCGCGGCCTGGCCGGCCTCGACGTGCAGCACCGCGAAGCGGGCCAGCACCACGACGTGCTTGCGCAGCCCCGGGTAGCCGCGGAAGTCGGGCGGGCACAGGTCGAGCAACCAGCTGGCCGCCGTGGCCTCCCAGTCGGGCGCGTCCGGCGGACGCACCTCGACCGGCCAGCCCGGCGGGGCGACGTGGGTGGGCATGCCCCCACCCTACTCGAACGCACGTTCGAGAGCCAGTGGACCGTGCGGCGAGGCCCCGCCGTTGGTCGAGCAGCGAGGACCGAAGGCTCGAGCGACGCCGAGACCCCGTGAGCCCATGGCGTACGGCGGGCGCGCCACTCCCCAGGTCTCGGCGACGCTCCTCGCTGGCGCTCGTCACTGCTCGACCAACGACCACCGCCGTTGGTCGAGCAGCGAGGGCCGAAGGCTCGAGCGACGCCGAGACCCAGCGAGCACACGGCGTACGGCGAGCACGTCACTCACCAGGTCTCGGCGACGCTCCTCGCTAGCGCTCGTCACTGCTCGACCAACGACACTCGTTGGTCGAGCAGCGAGGGCCGAAGGCTCGAGCGACGCCGAGACCCCGTGAGCCCATGGCGTACGGCGGGCGCGCCACTCGCCAGGTCTCGGCGACGCTCCTCGCTGGCGCTCGTCACTGCTCGACCAACGGAGGCGATGTTCCTCGCTGGCTCTCGTCACTGCTCGACCAGCGGGGTGGATCAGGCGGAGGTGAGGAAGCTGAAGCGGACCTTGCGGTCGGGGTTGTCGACGTTGAGGTCGACCAGGCAGATGCTCTGCCAGGTGCCGAGCGCGAGCTGTCCGTCGAGCACCGGCACCGTGGCGTACGGCGGCACCAGGGCCGGCATCACGTGGGAGCGGCCGTGGCCGGGGGTGCCGTGCTGGTGCTGCCAGCGGTCGTCGGCGGGCAGCAGGTCGCCGAGCGCGGCGATCAGGTCGTCGTCGCTGCCGGCGCCGGTCTCGAGGATGGCGATGCCGGCGGTGGCGTGCGGCACGAAGACGTGCAGCAGCCCGTCACCTCGTCCGGCGCACCACTGCTCGGCCTCGCGCGTCAGGTCGACGACCACGTCGCGGCCGCCGGTGTGGATGCTGCGGGTCTCGGAGTCCATCTCTGTCTCACCTCTCCAGCCAGGCCGTGAAGGCCGTGGGCTCGTAGGGACGGCCGAGGAAGTCCTCGACCAGGTCGGCGGCGTCCTTGCTGCCGCCGGCCGCCAGCACCCGGTCGCGGTAGCGCAGCGCCACCTCGGGTGCGAACAGGTCACCGGGGTCGAAGGCCGAGAAGAGGTCCTTCGCGATCACCAGGCTCCACATGTAGGTGTAGTACGCCGAGGTGTAGCCGCCCAGGTGGCCGAAGCCGCAGTGGAAGTGCGAGCCGGGCAGCGCCGCCCACACGGCGTACTGCTCGGACAGCTCGAGCGAGCGGGCGGTCAGGTCGGCGGGCAGCTCGGCGTGGAAGCGGTAGGAGACCGAGGCGTAGTACATCTGGGTGCGCGCGTGGACGCCCTTGCCGAACTCCTCGGCGGCGCGCATCCGCTCGACCAGCTCGGGCGGGATCGCCTGACCCGCCTCGTCGGTGGCGAAGCCGGCGAGCACGCCGGCGTCCCACGCCCACTCCTCGAGCATCTGGCTCGGCGCCTCGACGAAGTCCCACTCCGTGGCCACGCCGGAGAAGCGCACCCAGTCGTGGCGCCCGGCGAGCACGTGGTGGAGCAGGTGGCCGAACTCGTGGAAGAGGGTCACGACCTCGGAGTGCTCCATCAGCCCGCGACCGAAGTTGCAGACCAGCACGCCCTCGGGCAGCTGGCGCCCGGCCACGCCGCTGACGAGGTCGAACTGCGCGGCGTGGTTGTACTTGCCCGGGCGGGGGTGCAGGTCGAGGTAGATCCGCCCGAGGGGCTCGCCGGCCCCCTCCAGCGCGACGTCGTACGCCGCCACCTCGGTGTGCCAGGTCGGCGCGTCGTCGACGGGGGTCCAGGTCAGCCCGAAGAGCCGGCCGGTGACGTCGAGGAGGCCCTGGCGCACGCGGGTGAAGTCGAAGTAGCGACGCACCTCCTGGGCGTCGACCTCGTAGCGCTCGCGGCGCACGGCCTCGGTGTAGAACCGCGCGCCGGAGACGTCGAGCCGCTCCAGCCCGGGCTGGTCGAGGCGGGCCCGCTCGAGCAGCAGCGCGGCGTCGCGCTCGGCCGCGGCGGTGGCGTCGTGGGTGATCTGGTCGATGAAGTCGGCGATCGCAGCGCCGGTGCCGATCATCTTGACCTCGGCGTCGAAGGCGGGCCAGCCGTCGTACCCGAGCAGGCGGGCGCGCTCGTCTCGCACCGCGAGCAGCTCCTGCAGCACCTCGTCGTTCTCGGGCCAGGCCAGGTCGAGAAACGCGCCCATCACGGTGCGTCGGGCCTCGGCGTCGGTGGAGAAGGTGAGGAACGGGTGGGTGTCGGGGTAGTCGGTGGTGATGGCGACGGTGCCGTCGTCGGCGACCGGGTGCGCCTCGACGTAGTCGGCGGGCAGACCGTCCAGGGCGCTGGCGGGCACCCGAGTGGTGCGGGCGCCGTCGCGGATGTGGCGGCCGAAGGCCTGCGCCAGGTCGTCCTCGCGCTCCCCCAGCTCCCGCAGCCGCTCGCGGGTCTCCTCGTCGCGGTCGACGCCGGCGCGGCGGAAGGAGCGCAGCGCGTCGTCGAGCACGCGCCAGGCAGCGTCGTCGAGACCCTCGCGGGGCACCGCCTCGAGCCGGGCGAAGACCTCGGGGTCGAGCATCAGCGCGGTGCGGAAGCGGTTCGCCTCCTGCTCGGCGGCCTCGGCGGCGTCACGCAGGTCCCCGTCGGGGTGCACCTGGCTGAGCAGCGAGGAGGCCGCGAAGGCGTTCGCCAGCGCCACGTGCAGGTCGTTCCACAGGGCCAGGGCCTGCGCCGTGCCGGGCTCCTTGGCCCGCAGCGCCTCGGCGGTGCGGGCCGCCTCGGCGAGCGGCGCGGCGGTGCGCTCGGTCAGGAACGACGACCAGCCGGCGGTGTCGTCGGCGGGCGGCAGGACGAGCGGGGTGGGAGTCACGTCGGCAGGCTACCCATCCCCTCCCCCTGCGAACCGTCGGCGTCGGGGAGCCCGCCGGCACAGCTGGCGAACGGCTCGGGGGCGGTCTCCCCGGCGCCGAAGGTGTCGATGAACAGCGGCAGCCGCGGGTCGTCGGCGCCGGTGAGCGCGAGCTGGCGGCCCCACACCGTCACCACCACCGGCGCGTCCAGCCCGTCCCACGGCGAGAGGATGCCGTTGTCGGGCAGCAGCGCCTCGAGCCGCTCGACGTCGGCGGTCGAGGTGTCCGGGCGGTAGGTGACAAGCACGGTGCCGTGCTCGAGGTCGTGCACCACGTTCTCGGCGCGCACCTGGGTCTCGTAGGCGCCGCAGTCGAGCCACCGGTCGGCGTGCTGGCCGCCGACCGGCGGGTCCTGCGCGTAGTCGACGTCGCCGTCGACGTGGGTGGTCGGCAGGTCCTCGTAGACTCGCACCTGGTCGAGCGTGCGGTCGACCGGCTCCGCGAGCAGGCGCGGCACGACCGCCGCGGCCGTGACGATCAGCGCGGCGAGCAGCAGCGTGACCAGCAGCGCCACCAGCGGCGCGCGGTCACGCGGCTGCGGCGCGACCTCGCTCACTGGTCGAGGAGCCGCTCGACCCGCTCGACCTTGGCGCTGAGCTGGCCGTCCCAGCCGGGACGGATGTCGGCCTTGAGCACCAGCCCGACCCGCGGGGAGACCTCGGCGACGACGTCGACGGCGCGCTTGACGACGGCCATCACCTCGTCCCACTCCCCCTCGACGTTGGTGAACATCGAGTTCAGCTCGTAGGGCAGGCCGGACTCCTTGACGACGCGTACGGCGGCGGCGACCGCCTCCGAGACGCTGCCGGTCTCGTCGGCGGCGGTGGGCGAGATGCTGAAGGCCACGATCATGGGGCGAACGGTAGCCGTCAGCGCCGCACGGCCTCCGACCACTCCGGGTGCAGGTCGGGCAGCAGCTCTCGCAGTCGGGCCATCGCATCCCGTGACTGCGACTTCACGGTGCCGACCGCGATGCCCAGCGCCTGTGCGGTCTGCACCTCGGTGAGGTCGTCGAAGTAGCGCAGCACCACCACTGCGCGCTGCCGCGGAGCCAACGCCAGGAGGGCGGTGCGGACCGCGGCCCGGTCCGTCTGGTCGGCGCCGGCCTGCTCCCGCTCGGGCAGCCGGTCGCTCGTCACCTCCCGCCAGCGCCGACCCCGCCAGCGGCTCACCGACTCGCGGGCCAGGACCTTGCGGACGTAGGGCTCCGGGTCGTGGGCGATCTTCGCCCAGTGCGGCATCGCCTTGACCAGCGCCAGCTGGACGAGGTCCTTGGCGTCGGCGTGCTGGCCGGTCAGCAGGTACGCCGTGCGCAGCAGCGCCTGGCGCCGGGCGGCGACGTACTGCTCGAACTGGGCGCGCACATCGTTGTCACGGTCGGGCACGACGCCTCCACCCCACCAGGACGGCACCCGCGACGAGCACGGCGCCCGCCGAGAGCCCGACGAGCCGTCGTGGGTCGAGCGGCTCCGGAGGCGCTGGGCGGGGCACGAAGGACTCGTCGAGCAGACCGAGCGCCAGCTGACCAGCGAAGTTCCCGGGTCCAGGGAGGTCGACCACCGTCTCCGACTCCCCCGTCGTCACGTCGACGCGCTGCAGCTCGGTGTGCATCTCGTCCGGGGCGTACCGCTCGGCCAGCACGTGCTTCCCGTCGAACCAGCCCAGCACGGCGAAGGTGTCGGCTCCCGGGACCGGGGCGCTCTCCACGGAGTCCTGCGGCCCGACCAGGCGGACGACGCTGATGGCGTTGGGGTGCCGGTTCCCCCGCGGGTAGGCCGCTGCCCGCCCCACCTGGTCCAGAGCGGTCACCTCGGCCATCGAGCGCCCCGGCAGCGGCAGCCGAGCCACGGACCCCGTCTCGACGTCCCAGCGCGCCATGCCGTCGCTCCGCTGGACCAGCAGGGTTCCGCGACCATTGCTGGCTTCGACGGCGTCGGCCCCGATGGTCAGCACGGGCTCCTCCTCGACGCCGGGTCGCCAGCTCATCAGGCCCTCGGAGTTGGTGGAACCGCCCTGCTTTCTCGTCGGGGCGTCGTCGCCGACGTACTCCTGGCCGTAGGACAGCACCAGCGTCTCGTCGTCCGCCCAGAGGAGGACATCGGGTGCGAGGCCGTGACGGGTGATCACGTCGTGGCGCACCGTCTGTCCGGTGACCGTGTCGTGCACCGCCACCCCCGTCGTGGGCAGGTACTGGCCGCCTGCGGTCTGCGGCGACCCCGTCGGCGAGCCGGTCGTCCAGTAGGCCACGTGCGCTCCGTCCGGCGACAGCGCGTGGTCTCGGGCCGCGTCGGCAGGCAGATCGAGGAACCGGTACTCGCCCGTGTCCGCGGAGATCCCGACCACGCCGTCCTCCGCGCCGGTCCAGCCTCCTCGGTCGGCCGGCAGTAGCACTGCCAGCTGACCCAACGGGCCCGCGTCGTCGGTGCCGGGCAGCCACCGGCTCGGCTCCCAGATCGTGTCCGGCAGCGCCGGCGTCGCTCCGGGAGAGGCCGGCTCGATGCCGTCGTCGGCCCTCACCCACCCCAGCCCCCCGATGAGCCCGAGGACGAGGACCGTCACGGCCACCACGACCGCGGTCCCGAGGCGTCGCCGCCGGTGGTAGTCGCTGGCGACGTCCCACAGCCCGGGGTCGGGCAGCGCTGGTGGGGCGTCGTCGGCCAGGTCGGCCAGCCGGTCGTGCAGGGTGCTCATCGGTCCTCCTCGGGGTCCTCACCCTCACCTACGTCACGAGCCTGCCGTTTGGAGGGGTCAGGCGAGGCTGCGGACCAGGAGGACCAGGGCGGAGGAGGCGCAGACGACGAGAACGACGCCACGCACCCGGGCCTCGGGCAGACGCGGGCGCAGGACCCTCCCGAGGGCGGCACCGACCGCGAGCACCGGCGCGAGCAGGAGGGCCAGGAGGAGCGAGTGGACGTCGAGCTGTCCGGCCAGGCCGAGCCCGGCGAGCGACAGGGCGGCGCCGACCATGAAGTAGACAGCCAGCGTCGTGCGGATCGTGCGGGCCGGCTGGTGCTGGTAGAGCAGCGCCAGCGGCGGTCCGCCGATGGAGGTGGCGGTGCCGGTCACGCCGGAGACGGCGCCGGCCACCACCAGCGAGGTGCGCGTCAGCGGGACGACGACCGTGCGCCAGGTGAGCAGCACGGCGACCAGCACCATCCCACCGACCGCCACCCCCAGCAGCCGGGGCTCGAGCACGGTCACGGCGACCACGCCGACGGCGGTGCCGACGATGCGCGAGGGCAGGGACCAGCCCAGGCCGTGCCAGTCGATGTCCTCGCGCTCGGAGGCGAGGGTGACGAAGGGCAGCGCGAAGGCCAGCCAGAGCATCAGCTCGGGCATCAGCCGTGGCTCGACGAGGGTGATCACCGGCGCACTGACGAGCCCGAGCCCCAGGCCCACCAACGACTGCACGGTGGCCCCGGCCAGGAGGGCCAGGGCCACCGTGAGCAGCGCAGGTGCGGTCAGACCGAGCAGGATCAGCCCCGGCGCAGGTTGCGCAGGACGTACTGCATGATGCCGCCGTTGCGGTAGTAGTTCGCCTCACCCGGGGTGTCGATGCGCACGACCCCGTCGAACTCGACGTCGCCAGCCTTCACCTTGACCGTGCGCGGCGTGGTGCCGTCGTTGAGCTCGGTGACGCCGGTGATGGAGAAGGTCTCCTCGCCGGTCAGGCCCAGCGACTCGGCCGACTCACCCTCGGGGAACTGCAGGGGCAGCACGCCCATCCCGATGAGGTTCGAGCGGTGGATGCGCTCGTAGGACTCGGCGATGACGGCCTTGACGCCCAGCAGCGCGGTGCCCTTGGCGGCCCAGTCGCGCGAGGAGCCGGAGCCGTACTCCTTGCCCGCGAGCACGACCAGCGGGGTGCCGGCGGCGACGTACTTCTCCGAGGCCTCGAAGACCGAGGTCACCTCGCCCTCACCCGTGAAGTCGCGGGTGAAGCCGCCCTCGGTGCCCGGCGCCAGCTGGTTGCGCAGGCGGATGTTGGCGAACGTGCCGCGGATCATGACCTCGTGGTTGCCCCGGCGCGAGCCGTAGGAGTTGAAGTCGCGCTGCTGCACGCCGTGCTCGGCGAGGTACGTGCCCGCCGGGCTGTCCTTCTTGATCGCGCCCGCGGGCGAGATGTGGTCGGTGGTGACCGAGTCGCCGAGCTTGAGGAGCACGCGCGCGCCCTCGATGTCGGTGACGGCCTCCGGCTCGTCGGGCATCCCGTCGAAGTAGGGAGGCTTGCGGACGTAGGTGGACTCGGGGTCCCACTCGAAGGTCTTGCCCTCCGGGGTGGGCAGCGAGCGCCACTGCTCGTCACCGGCGAAGACGTCGGAGTAGCCGTCGTCGAACATCTCGGAGGTGATGGCCGAGCCGACGACCTCCTCGATCTCGGCGGCGGTGGGCCAGATGTCCTTCATGAAGACGTCGTTGCCCTCGGTGTCCTGGCCCAGCGGGTCGTTGAACAGGTCGAGGTCCATCGAGCCGGCCAGCGCGTAGGCGACCACCAGCGGCGGCGAGGCCAGGTAGTTCATCTTCACGTCGGGGTTGATCCGGCCCTCGAAGTTGCGGTTGCCCGAGAGCACCGAGACGACCGCGAGGTCCTTCTCGTTGACCGCGGCGGAGACCTCGGGGATGAGCGGGCCCGAGTTGCCGATGCACGTGGTGCAGCCGTAGCCGACGAGGTTGAAGCCGAGCTTGTCGAGGTACGGCGTCAGGCCGGCCTTCTCGTAGTAGTCCGAGACGACCTTCGAGCCCGGGGCCAGGGTGGTCTTGACCCACGGCTTGCGCTGCAGGCCCTTCTCCACGGCCTTCTTGGCCACCAGCGCCGCGCCGATCATCACCGACGGGTTGGAGGTGTTGGTGCAGGAGGTGATCGCCGCGATCGCGACGGCGCCGTGGTCGAGCTCGAACTCGGTGCCGTCCTCGAGGGTGACGTGCACCGGGCTGCTGGGCCGCCCGCCGTCGGCGGGGGCCGCCGAGAGGTAGTTCTTCGGCGCCTCGGCCTGGCCGCCGCCGTTGCTGGTGGCGGGGTCGGAGGCCGGGAAGGTCTCCTCGACGGACTCGTCGTAGCCGTTGGTGTCCTGGTGCTCGTGGTCGACGTAGTCGGCCAGCGCGCCGCGGAAGCCCTGCTTGGCCTCCGAGAGCGCGACGCGGTCCTGGGGACGCTTGGGCCCGGCCAGCGACGGGACGACCGTGGCCAGGTCGAGCTCGAGCTTCTCGGAGTAGCGCGGCTCGGCCGAGGGGTCGTGCCAGAGGCCCTGCTCCTTGGCGTAGGCCTCGACCAGCGCGATCTGCTCGGCGCTGCGGCCGGTGAGCTCGAGGTACTTGGTGGTCTCCTCGTCGATCGGGAAGACCGCGATGGTGGAGCCGAACTCGGGGCTCATGTTGCCGATCGTGGCGCGGTTGGCCAGCGGCAGCGCGGAGACGCCGGGGCCGTAGAACTCCACGAACTTGCCGACCACGCCGTGCTTGCGCAGCATCTCGGTGATCGTGAGCACCAGGTCGGTGGCGGTCGCGCCCTCGGGCAGGTCGCCGTTGAGCTTGAAGCCGACCACGCGCGGGATCAGCATGGAGACCGGCTGGCCGAGCATCGCGGCCTCGGCCTCGATGCCGCCCACGCCCCAGCCGACGACGCCGATGCCGTTGACCATGGTGGTGTGCGAGTCGGTGCCGACGCAGGTGTCGGGGTAGGCGAGGAGCTCGCCGTCGACCTCGCGGGTGAAGACCGTGCGGGCCAGGTGCTCGATGTTGACCTGGTGCACGATGCCGGTGCCCGGCGGGACGACCTTGAAGTCGTCGAAGGCGCCCTGGCCCCACCGCAGGAACTGGTAGCGCTCGCGGTTGCGCTCGTACTCGATCTCGACGTTGCGCTCGAACGCCTCGGGGGTGCCGAAGACGTCGGCGATCACGGAGTGGTCGATGACCATCTCGGCGGGCGCGAGGGGGTTGATCTTGGTCGGGTCGCCGCCCAGGTCGGCCATCGCCTCGCGCATCGTGGCGAGGTCGACGACGCAGGGCACGCCGGTGAAGTCCTGCATGATCACGCGCGCCGGCGTGAACTGGATCTCCTGCGAGGGGTCGGCGTCGGCGTCCCAGCCGGCGATCGCCTTGATGTCCTCGGCGGTGATGTCGGAGCCGTCCTCGGTGCGCAGGAGGTTCTCGAGCAGCACCTTGAGGCTGAAGGGGAGGCTGGCGACGTCGAGGCCGTCACCCTTGACCGCGTCGAGGCGGAAGATCTCGTACGACGTGCCGTCCACGTCGAGGGTGCTCTTGGCACCGAAGCTGTCCTTGCTTGCCACTGACCAACATCTCCTCTGTCGCGTCTGCGATGACGGGCGCTGCTTGCGCCTCATCTTGCCGCCGGGCCGGGGAGCCAGCAAAGGAAGGGCACCCTTACCCGTCGACCACATCTCTTGACGTCAAGATACACGACATCAAGGGGTCTTCTCCAGCAGTGCCACCCGCCCGTGCTCGACCACTGCTCAGCCGTTCGCCTCGATCTCGGGCAGGACCACGGTGACAGTCGTTCCTCGCCCGTGAGCGGACTCGATATCCATCGTGCCGCCATGGGCGGTCACCATGGACTCCACCACGCTCAGTCCGAGGCCGGTGCCGGGCACGGCGCGCCGGTAGGCCTCGGATGAGCGGTAGAAGCGCTCACGGACCCGCAGCCGGTCCTCCTCCGACATCCCGATCCCGGAGTCGGCAACCGTGAGCACGCACCCTGCTGGAGTCGAGGCGACGGTGAGGGTGACCGACCCGCCGTCAGGAGTGAACTTGATGGCGTTGTCAGCCAGGTTGAGCACCACCCGTTCGAGCGCGCGCGTGTCGCCGTGCACGAGGACAGGCACATCGGGCACCTGGACCCTCAGTGCCACGTCGCGGGTGCGGAGCACCTGGTCGAGACTGGCGCGCGACTGCACGACCAGCGCCGCCATGTCACTCGGCTCGAGGCGCAGGGGAACCTCGTCGGCGGCTCCGAGACGGTCGAGGTGCAGCAGGTCCTCGACGAGCACGGAGAGCCGCGACGCGTTGCGCAGCACCTTGGCCACCGCGTCGGCCTGCGCAGGTGCCAGCGTCCCCAGGTCGCCGTCGGCGAGGAGCTCCCCGTAGCCCTGGATCGAGGCGATGGGTGTCCGCAGCTCGTGGCTGATCGTCGAGACGACCTCGTCCTTCATCCGATCGGCCTGTTCGAGCCGTGCCACCGACTGCAGCTCCCGATCGAGCGCCGCGCGCTGGGCTGCCTCGAGCCGCAGTCGCAGCGAGACGTCCTCCCCCGCGCACAGGTACCCGATCAGCAGATCGTCTTCGCGGATCTCGGTGAAGCTCAGTGACATGGTCCGCCGCTCGCCGGAGCGGGTCGTCAGAGTCCAGTCGCGGGGGGCGCCGTGGCGCACCAGCGCCGGGACGAGGCACGCGGGCTGGGACGAGACACCGAGCTCATCAGCGTGGCGTCGACCTTCCTCCACGTCCAAGAGCCCCTCGGCCGACTGACCGACCACGTCCTCGGCCGCGTGCCCGAGCAGCTCCTGGGCGCCGCGGTTGAAATGGGTGACGACCAGATCGGCGTCCGTGGCCACCAGGAGCGTGTTGGTGGCCGCGTCGATGATCTGGCTGACGGTGGCTGTAGCGGTCGCCGCCTGCTCGGCCTGGGCCCTGAGCTCGACCTCCTGCTGGTCGCGTGCGCGCACCAGGTCGCGCTCGTAGGCACGCCGCCTGGTCGCCTCGAACACGGCAACCTGGATCGAGTGCGGTTCCCCGTCGGGCGTCCGGACCACGCCAGCGTTCAGGAGGACCGGAAGCCTGCTGC
The DNA here is from genome assembly GCF_040012395.1 of Nocardioides sp. 31GB23. Lineage (NCBI taxonomy): Bacteria > Bacillati > Actinomycetota > Actinomycetes > Propionibacteriales > Nocardioidaceae > Nocardioides > Nocardioides sp. 31GB23. Next base: position 34,448 of record NZ_JBDYKJ010000008.1, read on the forward strand.
CGTCCGCACGGACGACGTCGACGGCGATCTCCCGCACGGATCCCCGCATCTGCATCATGGGGGCGTAGTGGGTCTCGTGGTAGATCCTGCCGGCGGGCGTCAGCAGCTCGGTGAGGTGGAGACCGAGAAGGTCCCCCGTCTCCATGCCCAGCCAGGTGCAGAGGGTGGCGTTGACCCGCACGATCACCCCTTCGGTGGTCGTCGACAGGTAGCCGAACGGCGCCCCGCCGGAGAGACCGCCGTCCTCCTCGGGGCTCGCCCACAGGGAGTCACCCTCGGAGTCAGGAAGCATCACCTATGTCTCGCCTCGCCGCAGGAAGTCATCGATGGCGGCGATGGTCTCCTCAGGAGCGCTGAGGTTCGGACAGTGGCCCGTCGCGGCGAGCTGCACGAATGTCGCGTCCGGCACGCTGTCTGCCACGTACCGGCCGACGCGTGTCGGCGCGATCGCGTCGCGACTGCACTGCAGGACCAACGTCGGCACAGCCACCTTCGGCAGGTCCTCACGGTTGTCCGACAGGAACGTCGTGGTCGCGAACTGACGGGCGATCTCGGGGTCCATCCGACAGAAGCTCGCGGTCAGCTCCTCCCCGAGCGCCGGCCGATCCGGGTTGCCCACGATCACCGGCGCCATCGCCGAGGACCAGCCGAGGTAGTTGCTCGCCAAGGCCTCCAGCAGCTCGTCGATGTCCTCGCGCGCGAACCCACCGCGATAGTCGATGTCGTCGATGTAGCGCGGTGACGGGCTCACCATCACCAGCGCGTCGAACCTCTCGGGCGCCGCGATGGCGGCGAGTGCACCGATCATCGACGACACCGAGTGCCCCACGAACACGACGTCGCTGAGCTCGAGCTCCCGCACGATCTCGAGGACGTCGGAGGCATAGCCGTGGAGGTCCTCGTACCTGCTCGGGTCGTAGCCCGAGACATCGGACCCTCCCGACCCCATGTGGTCGAACGTCACGACGCGGTACCGGTCCGAGAACGCTGGCGCGACGTGGCGCCACATCGTCTGGTCACACCCGAACCCGTGCCCGAACAGCATCGGTTGAGCATCACGCGGTCCCGATACCGAGACGTGGTGCCGAGAGATCATCGTCATGGCGGTCAGACTCTAGCTGACGCGGACCAGCCGGGTCCCTCGGAGCGGATACCCGCTGCTGGCACCACGGCTCACCGGCATCCGGCTGCGTCGAGGGTCAGACTCCCTCAGTCGACAGCAAGGCGACACACTCGACGTGGTGCGTCATCGGGAACAGGTCGAAGGCGCGCAGCGCCTTCAGCTCGTAGCCGTGCCCGGCCAGCAGGGCCAGGTCGCGGGCGAGAGCCGCGGGGTCGCAGGCCACGTAGGCGATCCGGCGCGGGTCGCGGGCGACGACGGCGTCGACGACGGCTCGCTTGGCGCCCTCGCGCGGTGGGTCGAGCACCACCAGGTCGAACGGCTCGTCGTACGCCGACGCCAGCACCTCGGCCACGTCGCCGCAGGCGGTCTCGACGCTGGCGGGCGCTCCGGCCAGGTTGGTGCGGGCGTGCAGGCTCGCGGTGCGGTCGCCCTCGACCGCCACGACCTGGCCCTCGGGGCCGACCGCGTCGGCGAGGAAGCGCGCGAAGAGACCCACGCCGGCGTACAGGTCGAGGACCCGCTCCCCCGCCTGCGGCTCGAGCATCTCCAGGACCGTCGTCACCAGGGTGGCCGGCGCCCCGGGGTGCACCTGCCAGAAGCCGTCGGCGGCCACGGCGAACCGGTGCTCCCCCGCACCGGTGGCGACCTGCTCCTCGAGCGAGCCGTGGGCCGGCTCACGGGCGTCGGGGTGGGCGATGCGACAGTCGTCGACCTCGACGGTCGCGCGCGAGCGGTGCTTGCGCATCCCCCGCCGGCCGTCGCCCAGGTCGACGTAGGAGACCCGGGTGCGCCAGCGCAGCCCGGCGAGCTGCTCGGGCAGGTCGCCGGCGACCGCCTCGACCTCGACGTCGGACTCGATCTTGGCCAGGCGCGAGAGCTGCTCCCGCACGACCGCGGTCTTGAGAGCACGCTGGTGCGGCAGCGAGACGTGCTGGAAGTCGCAGCCTCCGCACAGACCCGGCCCCGCGAACGGGCACGGTGGTGTCACCCGCTCCGGCGAGGCCTCGAGCACCTGGACGGCGTCGGCCCGCCAGAACTTGTCGCCGTCGGTGCCCTCGGTGACCTGCAGGACCACCCGCTCGCCCGGCACGGCATGGCGCACGAACACCACGCGCAGCGGCGCGTCGGGGGCGCTGCTCGTGGGCACGCGGGCCACGCAGTGCCCACCGTGGGCGACCGGGCCGACCTCGACCTCGAAGCGCTCCCCGACGCGGGACCGACCGCGCTGACGGCGCGCGCGGGGGTGCCGGCTCACCGGTCCCGCCCCCGCCGACCGCGCGGGTCGACGCGCCCGCTGCGCAGGTCGCCGGGACGGACGCGGAACTCGTCGCGCTCCTCGCGCTCGCGGGCGATCTGCGAGGACCGCAGCTGGTAGGGCACCGAGGTGACCATGACCCCCGGGGTGAACAGCAGACGACCCTTGAGCCGCAGCGCGGTCTGGTTGTGCAGCAGCTGCTCCCACCACCGGCCCACGACGTACTCGGGGATGTAGACGGCCACCACGCCACGCGGGTTGGCCCGGCGGATCTCGGTGGCGTACTCGACGATGGGGCGCACCAGCTCGCGGTAGGGCGAGTGCAGCACCTTGAGCGGCACGTCCATGCGCCGCTCGTCCCACTCCTCCATCAGGCGCGCAGTGGCCCGCGCGTCGGTGGCGACGTAGACGCCCTCGAGGGTGTTGGGCCTGCTGGCCTGGGCGAAGGCCAACGCGCGCAGCGTCGGCTTGTGGAGCTTGGAGACCAGCACGATGGCGTGCACCCGGGTCGGCAGGACCCGGTCCTCCTCGTCGGCGGCCAGCTCGTCGGAGACCCGCTCGTAGTGCCCGTGGATGGCGCGCATCAGGACGTAGAAGGTGCCCATCGCCAGGATGGTGATCCAGGCGCCGGCGAGGAACTTGGTGATGAGCACGATCACGAGGACCACGGCGGTGAAGGACAGGCCGGTGGCGTTGATGACCCGCGAGCGCTGCATCCGCCCGCGCACCGCCGGGTCGTGCTCGCCCTGCAGCTCCCGGGTCCAGTGCCGGATCATGCCCAGCTGCGAGAGGTTGAAGGAGACGAAGACGCCCACGATGTAGAGCTGGATGAGGCGGGTCGGCTCGGCGTCGAAGATCCAGATCAGGGCGATCGCCATCGCGGCGAGGAAGACGATGCCGTTGGAGTAGGCCAGGCGGTCGCCGCGCGAGCCGAGCGCCCGCGGGGCCAGGCCGTCCTGGGCCAGGATCGAGCCGAGCACCGGGAAGCCGTTGAAGGCGGTGTTGGCGGCCAGCACCAAGATCACGCCGGTGACGGTCACGGTCAGGTAGAAGCCCGGGGGGAAGCCGGTGAAGACCGACTCGGCGATCTGCGAGATCACGGTGTGCTGGTCGTAGTCGGCGGGCACCGGCTCGCCACCGCGCGAGAGCCGGTCGAACTCGTCGGGGTCGACCAGCCGCACCCCGATCTCGCGGGCCAGCACGATGACGCTGACCATCATCGCGATCGCGATCGCGCCCAGCAGCGCCAGGGTGGTGGCCGCGTTGCGGCTCTTGGGCCGCCGGAAGGCGGGCACCCCGTTGGAGATCGCCTCGACGCCGGTCAGCGCCGCGGCGCCGGAGGAGAAGGCCCGCGCGAGCAGGAACATCAGCCCGATCGTGGTCAGCGGCTCCTCGAAGCCGGTGGCCGGGGTGATGGTGATGTCGGCGCTCTCGGCGGGGCGCAGGTCGCCGCTCCACCACTGCCAGGCGCCCCAGCCCACCATGGCCGCCATCGCCACCATGAAGGCATAGGTCGGCACCGCGAAGAACGCCCCCGACTCACGGATGCCGCGCAGGTTCATCGCCATCAGCAGCACCACCAGCGCGGCGGCGAAGCTGGCCTCGTGGCCGCTGAGCGCCGGCACCGCGGAGGCGGCGTACTGCGCGCCGGCCGAGATCGAGACGGCCACCGTGAGCACGTAGTCGACCAGCAGCGCGCTGGCCACCGTGGTGCCGGCGGTGACGCCGAGGTTGACCTTGGCCACCTCGTAGTCGCCGCCGCCCGAGGGGTAGGCGTGCACGGTCTGGCGGTAGGAGGCGATCACCGCCGCCATCACCACCGCGACCGCCAGGGCGACCTTCCACGACCACACGTAGGCCGAGGCCCCCGCCAGGGAGAGCATGATGAAGACCTCGTCGGGCGCGTAGGCCACCGAGGACAGCGCGTCGGAGGCGAAGACCGGCAGCGCGATGCGCTTGGGGAGCAACGTCTCGCCCAGCTGGGAGCTGCGCAGCTTGCGCCCCAGCAGGATGCGTTTGGAGACGTCTCCGACACTCACGAGCCGGAAGGCTACGGCACCGGCGCCGCTCGAGCGGCGTTGCGGCTACCGTGGCCCCGTGCACGTTGTGATCATGGGCTGCGGCCGGGTGGGTTCGACCCTGGCCAACAGCCTCGAGGACCGGAACCACACGGTGTCGATCATCGACAGCGAACCCGATGCGTTCCGACGCCTGGGGCCCGCCTTCAACGGCGACAAGGTCGCCGGCATCGGCTTCGACCAGGAGGTCCTGGAGAAGGCCGGCATCCGCCGCGCCGACGCGTTCGCCGCGGTCTCCAGCGGCGACAACTCCAACATCATCGCCGCCCGGGTGGCGCGTGAGACCTTCGGCATCCAGCAGGTCGTGGCGCGCATCTACGACCCGGGCCGCGCCGAGGTCTACCAACGCCTGGGCATCACCACCGTGGCCACCGTGAAGTGGACCGCCGACCAGGTGCTGCGCCGGATCCTCCCCGCGGGCGCCGAGCCCGACTTCCGCGACCCCAGCGGCACCATCCGCGTCGACCACATCACGGTGCCCGAGATCTGGATCGGCAGCCGCACCATCGACCTGCAGGTCCAGACCCGCAGCCGGATCGCCTGGATCGACCGCCTGGGCGAGGGCATGCTGCCGGTGCGCGAGACCGTCCTGCAGGAGGGCGACATGCTGCACCTGGTGATCCGCGAGGAGAACGCCGCCCACACCTACGAGCGGCTCGACAACGGCCCGGAGGAGAACTGATGCGCGTCGCCATCGCCGGAGCCGGCGCCGTGGGCCGCTCCATCGCCCGCGAGCTGATCACCAACGGCCACGAGGTGCTGCTGATCGACAAGAACGCGGGCTCGATCAAGCCCGAGCGCGTGCCCGGCGCCGAGTGGCTGCTGGCCGACTGCTGCGAGATGTCCTCGCTGACCGAGGCGCGCCTGGAGCGCTGCGACGTGCTGATCTCGGCCACCGGCGACGACAAGGCCAACCTGGTCGCCTCGCTGCTGGCCAAGACCGAGTTCGGGGTGCCGCGCACCGTCGGTCGCGTCAACCACCCCAACAACGAGTGGCTCTTCAGCGAGGCCTGGGGCGTCGACGTCAACGTCTCGACCCCGCGCATCATGTCGGCGCTGGTCGAGGAGGCCGTCACCGTCGGCGACCTGGTGCGCCTGTTCACCTTCCGCCAGGGCAAGGCCAACCTGGTCGAGATGACGCTGCCCGCCGACTCGCCGTACGTCGGCAAGCCCAGCGGCCTGATCCCGCTGCCCGACAACTGCGCGCTGGTCACCATCCTGCGCGACGGGCAGGTCTACGTGCCGAGCGCCGAGCAGCCGGTGGAGTCGGGCGACGAGCTGCTGCTCGTGGTGCCGGCCGAGAAGGAGGACGAGCTCGAGCGGCTGCTCGCACCCTCCACCCACGGCGGCTAGGTCGACTGCGGGGTCTGCTGGTCGGCGGCGCGGCCATGCTCGACAGGGGTGTGGTTGCGACCGAGCACCCACATCATCGCCGCCAGCGCGGCCAGCTGCAGGGGCCAGCCCAGCACGATCTTGAGCACCCCGAGCACCGCGATCGCGGTCTCGGCGGCGATCGCCTCCGACCAGCCGCCCAGCCAGATCGGGCCCTGCACCACGACCCGCAGCACGCAGGGCGCCGCGAGCAGCCAGGTCAGGGTGCTGGTCAGGCGCACCACCTGCCTGTCGGAGTGCCAGGCGGTCGCGTCGCCGGTCACGCTGCCGACCATGAAGCCGACCAGCGGCCAACCGATGAGCACGGTCAGGACGAGCAGCACGGCGTACCCGCCGTTGTAGAGGATGCCGGGCAGGAAGTAGGCCAGCGCCTGCTCGTCCTCGCTGCCGCCGCGGCGGGCGGCGAGGGTGACGAAGAACCAGCCGATGCCGATGCCGAAGAGCGCGTTGAGGGCGAACTGGACCGTCGAGCGCTGCACCAGGCGCACCGCGAGCGCCAGCACCGCCGCGGCGACGCCGACCACCAGGGCGACCTGCAGCTGCTTGGTGGAGAGCCACACGACGGTGAAGAGCAACGTCGGCACCGCCGCCTCGACCATGCCCCGGCGCCCGCCGAGCGCCTTGGCCAGCTGGCTGCGCACGACCGACTCGACGGTCTCGACGTCCGGGGTGGGGGCGTTCACGGGATCAGCTCGTATCGGGGGTTGTAGATGACGCGCACGCCGTCCTGGGTGCCGATGCGGCCCTCCACCGACATCGCCACGCCCGGGTTGATGCCGGCGATGCGGCGCCGGCCCAGCCACACGACGGTGATCGAGCCCGAGCCGTCGAAGAGCTCGGCCTCCAGCGCCGGTACGCCGCCGCGCGGGCGCAGCGTGACGGTGCGCAGCCTGCCGCGCAGGCGCACCCGCGAGCGGTCGGTCACGTCGGCGATGCAGTCGGTGCCCGGCTCGGTGTAGGTGCGGCGCAGGTCGCGCGCCTCCTGGTCGGAGCTGTTGGCCCACCGGCTGATGCTGCGCCGCAGGCGGCTCTTGTCGGGCATCGGTCCTCAGTCGTGGTCGTGGCCGAAGTGCGGGTGGTCGGTGGAGCGGCCCCGGTCGTCCTTGGTGCCGGGGGCCACGGCCGGGCCGACCCGGCGCGCGCCCTCGGGCAGCACCAGGTCGAGGGCCTCACCGACGGGCATCGCGCCCTGGCCGCGCTCGACCCCGACCTGGGTCAGCGCGCTGAGCCACGGCTCGGCGACGTCGCTGCCGCGGGCGGGCGCGCCGATCAGGGTGGCGCGCAGCATCCAGCGGTTGCCGTTGACGCCCAGGATGCGCGAGAGCTGCTTGCCGGTGCGCCCGTCGGGCATCGTGCGGGTCAGCTCGCAGAGCAGCTCGGTGCCGTAGCGGCCCTCCTGCTCGGTGGCGGTGCCGCCGCGCTGGACCATGTCGGCCGCGATCTGCGGGCGCACGTCGCCCCACAGGTCGCCGCCGCGCGGGGCGGCGAAGGCGCGCAGCTCGATCGCACCGTCGGCGCCGGCGAGCAGCACGGCCTGGATCTCCTCGGTGGCCTCGTCGACCTGCAGCCGCAGCTCGAGCCCCTCGGGCACCACGACGAGCAGCGAGCCAAGGTCGATGCGCTGCAGACCCTCGGGCAGCTCGGGGAGGTCGGCCGCGTCGAAGGGACCCTCCGGCGCCGCCGCCGGCGTCTCCTGCGCAGCCTCGGCTGCCCCGGCGGACTCGGTGGCGTCGGACTTGCGGCGGAACTTCACTGGCGGGGCTCCTCGAGGGTGGTCGGTGCTGTGCTGTGGTGTGGCTCGGTGGGCGGGTGGCTGCCTCAGGTCGAGGCGAACCCACCTGTAGAACCGTAGCCCCCGGCGCCCCGGGGCGACGAAGGCAGCGCCTCGACCTCGACGAAGCGCGCACGCTCGACGCGCTGCAGCACCAGCTGGGCCACCCGGTCCCCGCGGCGCAGCTCGACCGGCTCGCGGGGGTCGAGGTTGACCAGCAGCACCTTGACCTCGCCGCGGTAGCCCGCGTCGACCGTGCCGGGGCTGTTGACGATGGAGACGCCGTGGCGCGCGGCGAGGCCGGAGCGCGGGTGCACCAGCGCGACGTACCCGGTCGGGAGCGCGAGCGCGATGCCCGTCGGCACCAGGGCCCGCGCCCCCGGCTCGAGGCGCACGTCGACGGTGGTCAGCAGGTCGGCGCCGGCGTCGCCGGGGTGCGCGTACGACGGCAGCGGCAGGTCGGCGTCGAGACGGACCACCTGGACGGGCAGCTCGTGCGGGTCGGGGGCCTGGCCTGCGGGTGGGGGTACGGGTGCGGGGTCGCTCACGCACGGGACCCTAGGTCATCGCCCTCGGCGCCCGGGTGGGAGAATCGGGCCGTGGACGCGACCCCGACCTACCGCGAGCGACTCTCGGTGCCGCTGCGCTGGTGGGTGCAGGGCACGATGCTGGTGGCCAGCCTGTGGCTGGCCGTGATCGTGGCGGTGCCCGAGGCGCTGGCCTGGGCGATCACCGGCGTGGCCGTGGCGCTGCTGGCCGCGCTGCTGCTGGGCTACGGCTCCCCGGTGATCAGCGTCGCCGACGGCGTGCTGCGCGCCGGCCGGGCCCGCATCGAGGTGCGGCACCTGGGCGCGGTGCAGGCCCTCGACGCCGAGGGGGCGCGCCGCGCGGCCGGGGTCGAGGCCGACGCCCGCGCCTACCTGCTGCTGCGTCCCTACCGCAAGCGCGCGGTGCGCGTCGAGGTCAGCGACCCCGCCGACCCCACGCCCTACTGGCTGCTGAGCAGCCGGCGCCCCGACGACCTCGCCCAGGTCCTGCGCACGTCCTCCGCCCGGGTGGCCCCGCCCTCCGGCAGCACTGGGTAGGGTCGCGCCCATGGCATCCGGTGGTGGCTCCAAGGTCTGGTCCCTCATGTCGCTCGGCTCCTCGGTGGGCGCGGCGATCGCGGCCCGCAAGGCGCTCGAGGCGTCCTGGAAGACGGCGGCGCGGCGCAAGCCCCCCGCGAACCCGGCCGACCCCGACGTCGACGTCTGGGAGGCGGTGACCTGGGCGCTGGCCACCGGCGCCGTCGCCTCGCTGGCCCGGATGCTGGCCCAGCGCCGGGCGGCGGAGTACTACACCCGCTCCACCGGCCACCTGCCCCCGCCGCTGCAGAAGGATGGTCAGTAGGCGCTCGACCCCGCACGCCGAAGGCCCGGCCCCCACGGGGGACCGGGCCTTCGTGGCGTGGTGCGGCTGCTCAGACGCAGTCGCGGCAGATGAGCTTCTTCTCGTCGGCCAGCTGCGAGCGGTGGTGCACCAGGAAGCAGCTCATGCAGGTGAACTCGTCCTCCTGCTTGGGCTTCACCTCGACCGCCAGCTCCTCGTGCGACAGGTCGGCGCCGGGGAGCTCGAAGGACTCAGCGGCCTCGGTCTCGTCCTCGTCGACCTTGCCGGAGTTCTTGTCGTGGCGGCGAGCCTTGAGCTCCTCGATGCTCTCCTCGGACTGGTCTTCCTCGTTCTTGCGCGGTGCGTCGTAGTCGGTGGCCATCGTCGCCTCACTCCCCTCGTCGTCTCGTGTGCGTGATGCCTGGGTGGCGCCTCGTGTGTGTCGTCGGCGCCAGATTGTGCACCATGGCCGTCGACAGCGACACACCGGTCACGCAGACGCCCCATGAACAGCGTGTGGTGCCCGGATTATTCCCCGGCCGTGTAGCCGGCCTCCACCACCAGGGCGCGCAGCTCCTCGAAGCTCTCCGCGGGCGCGCAGAGCAGCAGGTCGCGCCCGCTCGCCCCGGTCGTCAGCTCGGTCCGCGCGCCCGCCGCCCGCGCCACCAGGGCGCCCGCGGCGTGGTCCCACAGGTGCACGCCCTCCTCGACGTAGGCGTCGACGGTGCCCTCGGCCACGCCGCACAGGTCGAGCGCGCAGGAGCCGAGCCGGCGTACGTCGCGCACCCGGGGCAGCAGGTGCACCAGCGAACGCGCCTGGCGCTCGCGCACGTCGGCGTCGTAGGAGAAGCCGGTGGCCACGAGCATCTGCGACAGCGGTGCGGCCGGGCGTACGCCGACCGGTCGCCCGTCGCGGGTCGCGACCGGTCCGTGGGGCCCGAGGTGGGCGGCGTACTCGACCCCGGTCGCGGCGTTGAGCACCACCCCGGCCACCACCTCGGGCCCGCCGGCGCCCTCGACCTCGGCGGCGATCGACACGGCGTACTGCGGGAGGCCGTAGAGGAAGTTGACGGTGCCGTCGACCGGGTCGACGATCCAGCGCACCCCCGAGGTGCCGGCGACGTCGTCGCCCTCCTCGCCGAGCACGGCGTCGTCGGGACGGGCCTGCAGCAGCAGCCGCCGGATCAGCGCCTCGCTGGCCCGGTCGGTCTCGGTGACGACGTCGACCGGGCTGGTCTTGGTGTCGGCCACGGCGACGTCGCCGGCGCGGTGCTCGCGCACCAGGGCGCCCGCCGCGCGCGCCACGTCGAGGGCGAGGTCGCGCAGGGCCTCGGCGTCCACGGCCGCGGGCACGCTCACGCCCCGCGGCCGCACAGGGCCGGGCGCTCGGCGCGCGGGTTGGCGCAGCAGCCCACCGGGCAGGCGTCCCACATCGGCCCGGTGTCGCCGACCGCGGCGCGGGCGACCTCCTCGCCGCGCTCGACGGTGGCCCGCTCGACCAGCAGGTCGCGCACGGTGGCCACGAACCGCGCGTCGATGCCGGCGGTGGCGGCGCGACGCACCGGCAGCCCGATCCGCTCGGCGGTCTCGACGGCCTCGGTGTCGAGGTCGTAGATGACCTCCATGTGGTCGGAGACGAAGCCCACCGGCACCATCACCACCGCCGGCACGCCCCGGTCGCGCAGCGCCTCCAGGTGGTCGTTGACGTCGGGCTCGAGCCACGGCACGTGCGGGGAGCCGCTGCGCGAGCAGAAGACCAGGTCGTGCTCGTGCAGGGTGCCGGTCTCGGCAGCCACCCGCTCGGTGACCACGCGGGCCACGTCGCGGTGCTGGGCGACGTAGGCGCCGCCGCCCTCGTAGCTGACCTCCGGGTCGCCGCTGTTCTCGTTCATCGCGGTCGGGATCGAGTGCGTCACGAAGACCAGGCGCGCCCCGGCCCGCACGTCGTCGGGCAGGTCGGCCAGCGCGGCCAGCGTCGCGTCGACGTTGGGCTCCACGAACCCCGGGTGGTTGAAGTAGTGGCGAAGCTTGTCGAGCCGCACCGGCGAGCCCTCGACCCCGCCGGGCAGTGCGTCGACGGCGTCGTAGAGGTTCTCGCGGTACTGCCGGCACGACGACCACGACGAGTAGGCGCTGGTCACGAAGCAGGCCGCGCGCGTGACGCCGTCGTCGGCCATCTGCTGCAGCGTCTCGGCGAGGTAGGGGTCCCAGTTGCGGTTGCCCCAGTAGACCGGCAGGTCGATGTCGTGCTCGGCGAGGTCGGCCTCGATCGCGGCCTTGAGCTCGCGGCACTGGTCGTTGATCGGCGAGCGCCCGCCGAAGAGGTGGTAGTGCTTGCCCACCTCCTCCAGCCGCTCGCGTGGGATCCCCCGGCCACGGGTCACGTTCTCGAGGAACGGCACCACGTCGTCGGGCCCCTCCGGACCGCCGAAGGAGACCAGCAGGAGCGCGTCGTAGGGGTGCACGTCAGGAGTCGCCATGGCGCCATCGTAGGGAGGGGGTCCTTCACCCCTGGTGAGGGATTCGCCGGGGGCTGAGGAGCGGGCTTACGCTCCGCTCGGATGTTCACGTCGTACGCCCGCGTGCTGGGTCGTCCCGGTGCCCTGCGGTTCAGCCTCACCGGGATGTTCGCGCGCCTGCCGATCAGCATGGTCGGGCTGGGCATCGTGCTGCTGGTCGAGGCCTCCACCGGCTCCTACGGGCTGGCCGGGGCCGTGTCGGCGGCGTACATGCTGGCCAACGCGCTGCTGGCCATCGCCCAGGGCCGGCTCGTCGACCGGCTCGGGCAGGCCCGCGTGCTGGCCGCCGCCAGCGTCGTCTTCGGGCTGGCGCTGACCACGCTGATCTGGTCGGTGCAGGCCGGCTGGCCCGTGGCGGCGACGTACGCCGCTGCCGCGCTGGCCGGCGCCAGCCTGCCCCAGATCGGCTCGTGCGTGCGGGCGCGCTGGTCGCACGTGCTCGACGCGCCGGCCGACGTGCAGACCGCCTTCGCGCTCGAGGCCGTCGTCGACGAGGCGTGCTTCATCCTGGGCCCGATCCTGGTCACGGTGCTCGCCACGGCCGTGCACCCGGTGGCCGGGCTCGGCTCGGCGATGGTCTTCGGCACCCTCGGCGGGCTGCTCTTCGCCTCCCAGCGCGGCACGGAGCCCCCGCCCCAGCCGCACGACCGCCACACCGGGCCGCGCCCGCCGCTGCCGTGGCGCACGCTGGTGCCGCTGGCGGCCGTCTCAGCCATGCTCGGGGTGCTCTTCGGCGCCGCCGAGGTCACCACCATCGCGTTCGCCGACGAGCAGGGCAGCCGCGCCTGGGCGGGCCCGCTGCTGGCGCTGTGGGCGCTGGGCAGCCTGGTCGCCGGCGTGGTGTCGGGGGCGATGATCTGGCGGGCCGGGCCCGCCACGCGGCTGAAGTGGGGCGCGTTCGCGATGGCGGCGGCGATGGCGCCGCTGCCGCTGGTCGGGTCAGTGCCGGTGATGGGCCTGGTGCTGCTCGTCGGCGGCGCGGCGATCGCTCCGACCATGATCGCCACGATGTCGCTGACGGAGGCCACGATGCCGCGCAGCCGGCTCACCGAGGGCATGTCGGTGGTGCAGACGGGCCTGGTGGCCGGCGTCGCGCCGGGCGCGACGCTGTCGGGGCTGGTCGTCGACGCCGTGGGCGCCTCGACGGCCTACCTGGTGCCCCTGGGTGCCGGGCTGCTGGCGGTGCTCTCGGCGCAGACCATCACTTCCGGTGCGGGTCGCGCAGGATCCTGATCCCCGCCCAGGCGGCGAGCGGCACGAGCACGAGCAGGGCGAGCACGGTCCACAACGTCATCCGCCCATGGTGTCATCGCACGAGGCGCTAGCGTCCCACCCATGTGGCGCAACTGGTCGGGCACCGAGTCGGCACACCCGGTCCGGGTGGCCGAGCCCCGCGGCACCGACGACGTGCTCGCCCTGGTGCGGCGCGCCCGCGAGGAGCGCACGACGCTGAAGATGGTCGGCACCGGCCACAGCTTCACCGGCATCGCCGCCCCCGAGCACACGATGCTCTCGCCCGGCGCGATGAGCGGGGTGCTGGGCGTCGACCGCGACGCGATGACGGTGACCGCGCTGGCGGGCACGCCGCTGCACGTGCTCAACGCCACGCTCGAGGGGCTGGGCCTGAGCCTGCACAACATGGGCGACATCGCCGAGCAGACCCTGGCCGGCGCGGTCTCGACCGGCACCCACGGCACCGGCGGGGTCGCCGCAGGCCTGGCCGCCCAGGTGGTGGGCCTGGAGATGGTCACCGGCGCCGGCGAGGTGCTGCGCGCCGACGCCGAGCAGCACCCCGACGTGCTGGCCGTGGCCCGGCTGGGCCTCGGGACGCTCGGCGTGCTGACCACGCTGACCTTCGCCGTCGAGCCGCTCTTCGTGCTCGAGGCCCACGAGCGGCCCCTGGGCTGGGACGAGGCGCTGGAGTCCTTCGACGACCTGGTCGCGGCCCACCACCACGTCGACCTCTACTGGTTCCCGCACACCGACCGGGTGCAGGCCAAGTGCAACGACCGGCTCGACGCGCCCCTGGCCGAGGCCCGCCCGCTCCCCCGCTGGCGGCACCGGCTCGACGACGACCTGCTGCAGAACACCGTCTTCGGTGCCCTGACCGCTGCCACGGCACGGGTGCCCGCCGCGGTGCCGCCGCTCAACCGGCTCAGCTCGGCGCTGCTCTCCGAGCGCACCTACAGCGACGTGCCGCACCGGGTCTTCACCGCCCGGCGCTCGGTGGTCTTCCGCGAGATGGAGTACGCCGTGCCGCGCGAGGCCGGGGTGGCGGCGCTGCGCGAGGCGCGGGCGGCCATCGAGGCCTCCGGGCTGCGGATCAGCTTCCCGGTGGAGGTCCGGGTCGCGCCCGCCGACGACGTGCCGCTCTCGACCGCGGCCGGGCGCGACACGACGTACCTGGCCTTCCACACCCACCGCTCGGTGCCGCACGAGGAGTACTTCGCGCTCCTCGAGCCGATCCTGCGCGCCCACGACGGCCGACCGCACTGGGGCAAGCTGCACACCCGCACCGCCGCCGACCTCGCCCCGACCTACCCCCGCTTCGAGGAGTTCCTGGCGGTGCGCGAGCGCCTCGACCCCGACCGGGTGCTCACCAACGCCTACCTGCGGCGGGTGCTGGGCGACTGATCCGCCGGCGGTCGGTCAGACGCTGGCCGATCCCCGCGGCAGGGGCGCCTGCCAGTCGCGCCAGACCGCCAGCAGCCGCCACGCCAGGCAGACCGTGGCGCCGGTCAACGCCGCCACCACCACCGGCAGGCCACCGCGCTCCATCAGCACCGCGACCATCGCACCGGCCAGCGCCGGGGTCGCGTAGAGCTCGCCGCGGAAGATGATCGGCACCCGGCCGGCGAGGACGTCGCGCACCATCCCGCCGCCGATGCCGGTGACCATGCCGAGCAGCGCCGCGGGCAGCGGGCCGAGCCCGTAGTCGACGGCCTTCAGGGCGCCCGCCACGCAGAAGAGCGCCAGGCCGAAGGCGTCGAAGACGGTCACCAGCCGCTCCATCCGGCCCAGCGTCGGGTGGAACGCGAAGGTCAGCAGCCCCGCGCCCACCGGCACCAGGAGGTAGCGCCAGTCGGCGAGCGCCGCGGGCGGGGTGGCGTCGATGAGCACGTCGCGCAGGAACCCGCCGCCCAGGCCGGTGGTGCCGGCCAGGACCAGCACCGCGAAGAGGTCGAGCTCCTTGCGCACCGCCACCAGGGCGCCGGAGATGGCGAAGACGAAGATGCCGATGAGGTCGAGGACGACCAGGGTGGGGGCGGGCTCGACTGGTGGCACCCGGCGAGGCTACCCACGACCCGCTGCGCGCAGGGCACGGCGTCCACGGCTGGCGGCCGTGGCTGGCGTAGGCTCAGGACAGCTGTCGGCACGTCGCCGGCACCGGTGATCGAGGAGGTGGACCTGAGATGGTGCACCTGACCCTCGCGGGGGTGAGCGAGGACGGGAAGCGCCTGCTCATGGTCGACGACGCCGGTGTCGAGCACGACCTCGACGTCGACGCCAGGCTCCGGGCCGCCCTGCGCGGCGAGACCTCACGACTCGGCCAGTTGGAGATGACCATGGACAGCGTCCTGCGCCCCCGCGACATCCAGGCACGGATCCGGGCGGGCGAGAGCCCCGAGGCCGTGGCCGAGGCGGCCCAGACCAGCGTCGACAAGATCATGCCGTACGCCGGCCCGGTGCTCGCCGAGCGCGAGCACGTGGCCCAGCGTGCGCAGCGCAGCTCGGTGCGGCGCACCGCGGGCGCCGACGGCGTGCGCAGCCTCGGCGAGGCGGTCGAGGCGCACCTGCGCTCCGAGCACATCGGGCCCGACGTCGTGACGTGGGACGCCTGGCGTCGCGAGGACGGGCGCTGGACCCTGACCGCCGAGTTCGAGACCCGGCCACGCTCGGGGCTCGCGCACTTCACCTACGACATGCCCGGCAGCTACGTGCTCCTCGACGACGAGGACGCGCGCTGGCTCGTGGGCGAGGTCATCGCCACCGCCACGCTGGCCGCGCCTCTCGACGACCTGCAGCAGGCCCGGGCCAGGCGCCGGGTCTCCCTCGACGACGAGGAGCTGCCGCTGGGCGAGGACGCCATCGGCATGGTCTCGCCCGAGCCCGAGCCCGAGCCCGCGCCGGACCCGGAGCCCGCCCCCGTCGCGGAGAGCGAGCCGGAGCCCGAGCCCGAGCCGGACGTCCAGCCGGAGCCCCCGGTGCGCCGACCGGTCCGCAAGAGCCGTGGCCGCGCCTCCGTGCCGAGCTGGGACGAGATCATGTTCGGCGGCGGCAAGCAGGAGTAGCGCGCTCCGCGAGACTCCCGCGCGGGGATCGCGACGAGTACTGTCCGGCCATGTCCTACTTCGTGACCGGCGCCACCGGGTTCATCGGCCGATTCCTGGTGGAGGAGCTGCTCGACCACCGCGAGGGCGAGGTCTTCGTGCTGGTGCGTGAGGGCTCGCTGCACCGCATGGAGGCGCTGGTGCGGCACTGGGGCACCGACCGGGTCGTCCCCGTGGTGGGCGACCTGTCGACCGAGGCGCTCGGCGTCGACCCGGCGTGGGTCGCCGAGCACCGCGGCGGGATCGAGCACTTCTTCCACCTCGCCGCGGTCTACGACATGACGGCCGACGACGCCACCAACGAGGCGATGAACGTCGGCGGCACCCGGCACGCCCTGGCGCTGGCCGCCGACCTCGACGTCGGCTGCTTCCACCAGGTCAGCTCGGTGGCCGCGGCCGGTGAGCGCCAAGGGGCCTTCGACGAGACGATGTTCGCCGAGGGCCAGCACCTGCCCTCGCCCTACCACCGCACCAAGTACGAGTCCGAGCGGATCGTGCGCGAGGAGGGCACCGTGCCGTGGCGGGTCTACCGGCCCTCCATCGTGGTCGGCCACTCCCAGACCGGGGCGATGGACAAGGTCGACGGGCCCTACTACTTCTTCGGACTGATGAAGACCATGCGCGACGTGCTGCCCGCCTGGCTGCCGCTCGCGGGTGTCGACATGGGCGACACCAACGTGGTGCCGGTCGACTACGTGACCCGCGCCATGGACCACCTGGCCCACCTGCCCGGCCGTGACGGCGAGGCCTTCCACCTGGTCAACCCCGAGCCGCAGCCGGTCGTCGACATGATCAACGCGTTCTGCGCCGCCGCGGGTGCCCCGACCTTCGCGATCGGGCTCGACCGCGGCCTGGCCCGCCGGTTGCCCCGGGCCCTCCAGCCCGCCGGGCTCCTCGCGGCGGTGGGCAGGGTGACGCCGCTGCAGGCCGCGCTCGACCTGGTCACCAGCCGCGTCGGCGTACCGGCCGAGGTGCTGGCGCTCACGAGCTTCACGGCCGTCTTCGACTCCCGGCGCACCGAGCGGGCGCTCGCGGGCTCCGGCATCGCGGTGCCCGACCTCGAGTCCTACGCCCGCACGCTCTACTCCTACTGGGAGGAGCACCTCGACGAGACGACCGCTCGCGACCCGCGCATCCGCGCGGCGCTGCAGGGCAAGCACGTCGTCATCACCGGCGCCTCGTCCGGCATCGGGCAGGTCACCGCCCACAAGGTCGCCCAGGCCGGCGGCGTGCCGGTGCTGGTCGCGCGCGGCAAGGACAAGCTCGAGGAGGTGCGCGCGGCCATCGAGATGCGCGGCGGCCAGGCGCTGGTCCACCCCTGCGACCTCTCCGACCTCGAGGCGATCGACCGGCTGTGCGAGCAGCTGGCCGCCGAGCTGCCCTCGGTCGACTTCGTGGTCAACAACGCGGGGCGCTCCATCCGGCGCTCGCTGCGGCTCTCGCACGACCGCTTCCACGACTTCGAGCGCACCATGCAGCTCAACTACTTCGGCGCGATCCGCCTGGTGATGGGGCTGCTGCCCACGATGCAGGCCCAGCAGCGCGGCCACGTGGTCAACGTCAGCTCGATCGGCGTGCAGACCAACCCGCCGCGGTTCTCGGCCTACGTCGCCTCGAAGTCGGCGCTCGACTCGTGGAGCAACGTGGTGGCCTCCGAGCTCGTCGGCGACGGCGTCACCTTCACCGGCATCCACATGCCGCTGGTGCGCACGCCGATGATCGCGCCGACCAAGATCTACGACAAGTTCCCCACGATCTCACCGGCGCAGGCCGCCGACCTGGTCGTGGAGGCGATGGTCGCGCGTCCCCACGAGATCAACACGCTGCTCGGCAACGTGGGCGCGGTGGCGCACACGGTGGCGCCCAAGCTGACGTTCCGGCTGCTCAACATGGCCTACCACGTCTTCCCCGACTCGGCCGCGGCCAAGGGCGAGGGCGGCACCCGTGAGTCGGAGCAGATCATGCTGGCCAAGATCTTCAAGGGCGTGCACTGGTAGGCGCCTGGCTCAGCCCCGCTCGACCGGCCGGGACGGGTCGGCGCTCCACTCGCTCCACGAGCCGGGGTAGAGGGCCGCGCGGATGCCCGCGACCTCCATCGCCAGCACGTCGTGGCAGGCGGTGACGCCGGAGCCGCAGTAGGCCGCGACGCCGGCGCCGGGCTCGACCCCCTCGGCGGCGTAGAGCGCCCGCAGCGTGGCGGCGTCGCGGAAGGTGCCGGCGGAGGTCAGGTTGGTGGTCGTCGGCACGTTGACGGCGCCGGGCACGCGGCCCGCGACCGGGTCCATCGGCTCGACCTCGCCGCGGTAGCGCTCGGGGGCCCGGGCGTCGACGAGCACGTCGACGTCGAGGACACCGTCGAGCTCGACCAGCGGCATCCGCCCGGGCCGCGCGGTGAAGCCGCCCGGGGCCGGGTCGACCGGGCCCGTCTCGACGGACCCGCCCCCGGCCAGCCATGCCGCCCAGCCGCCGTCGAGGACGCGCACGTTGCTGTGGCCGTGGTGGCGCAGCAGCCACCAGGCCCGCGCGGCCGCCAGCCCCGACCAGTCGTCGTACACGACCACGGGGCGTCCGTCGTCGACACCGAGACGGCGCATCGCGGCCTGGAGGTCCTCGGTGGCCGGCAGCGGGTGGCGCCCGCCGCCGTCGGGGGTGGTGGCCGGCGGGGCGGCGAGGTCGGTGTCGAGGTCGACGTACGCCGCTCCCGGCAGGTGGCCCGCGGCGTGCTGCTCGGCGCCGGCCGGGCCACCGAGGCGGTAGCGGACGTCGAGGAGCGTCACGTCGGGGGCGTGCGGGTCGTCGAGGAGTCCGCGGAGCACGGGGACGCTGATGAGAGGGCTGCTCATGACTCCCATCGTGCCGTACCGACGGGGGCGTGAGAGGATCGCGCCCCGTGGCCGAACTGCACTTCTTCACCGGGACCATGGACTCGGGCAAGAGCACCCTGGCGCTCCAGACGAACCACAACCACGCCGCCCGCGGGCGGCAGGGACGGATCTTCGTCACCCGTGACCGGGCGGGCCAGGGACGCATCTCCAGCCGCCTGGGCCTGACCCACGAGGCCCTCGAGGTCGACGCCGACTTCGACTTCTGGCGCCACGTCGTCGACAGCCTCACCCAGGGCACCCGTATCGACTACGTCATCTGCGACGAGGCACAGTTCTACACCCGCGACCAGGTCGACCAGCTGGCCAAGATCGTCGACGAGCTGCAGATCGACGTCTTCGCCTTCGGCATCCTCACCGACTTCCGCACCGAGCTGTTCCCGGGCTCCGGCCGGCTCGTCGAGCTGGCCGACCGGATGAACGTGCTGCAGGTGGAGGCGCTGTGCTGGTGCGGCAAGCGCGCCACCCACAACGCCCGCACCGAGAACGGCGTGATGGTCACCGAGGGCGAGGTCGTCGTCGTGGGCGACGTCGAGGACGGCGAGGCGCCGGAGCCCACCTCCGACGCCGATGCCGACGTGGCCTACGAGGTGCTCTGCCGCCAGCACCACCGGCGCCGGCTCACCGCGGCCCGGGCGAAGGCGGTCTCCCTCGCGCCCGAGCCGCTGCCCTTCGGCTGACCCCACGGGCCCGGGGCTCAGAGCCTGCTCAGGTGCTCCTCCATGCTGGCCGCGACCTTGTCGGCCAGCACCTTCAGGCCGGCGGGCATCAGCGGCTCGGCCAGCTTCGCGGCACCCTGCGGGTCGAACTCGGCGTGGTAGGTCACCGAGGTGCGCCCGTCGCTCTCCTCGAAGGTGATGGTGTCGAGCAGCTGGATCGACCCGGCGTCGCCCTCGAGCTGGAAGGTGTGCGGCTCCTCGAACTTCGTGACGGTGTAGTCGACCTCCTGCTCGGAGCCGAGGAGCTTCGAGACGTTGTGGTAGGTCGTCCCGACTCCCCCGTCGCCGCTGGTGCGCTCGGTGCTGACCGAGGGCGGGTCCCACTCCTCGCTGTTGCGGAAGTCGCTGAGGTAGTCCCAGACCTTCTGGATCGGCTGGCTGACGGTGACGGTGCGCTCGACTGACGGCACGGTGTGCTCCTTTGGTCGTGGTGGCTTGTCCACCTCGTCGGTACCCGCGCCGGCGCGACCCGCGTCCACCCCCGCGGGTGACCGGCCGTAGGGTGCGCGGGTCGAGAGGAGCCGCGGTGTTCGGTGGACGCAGGCAGGGACCGGCCGAGGACATGTGGTCGGAGTGGTCGCGTGGGCTCAGCCACGGCGCCGTCGAGCTCGTGGCCGGCCGCCGGGTGGTCGCGCGCGTCGACCACGAGGGCGTGCTGCTGGTGGCCCGCGACCTGTTCGTCGCCTGGGAGCACCTGGGCTTCGCCGATGGCCTCGACCCCCTGTCGACGATGCCCGGCAGCCTCGCCGTCGCGGTGTCGCGGCCCTGGTGGGCCGAGCACGTCCCCACCTTGTCGGGCCGGGAGCGCAGGCGCGCACAGGAGGAGCTCGAGACCGGCCTCGTGAGCGTGCCTGTCGCGTCGCGTCGCGCCGTACCCGTCGAAGCGTTCGGCGACTGGCTGAGCGCCGAGGTGATCGCCCGCGCCCCGCTCCCCGGACGCCTCTGCCTCACCCCGGGCCCGGAGACGTCGGTCCTCGATCGTGACAGCAGTCGACCGGTCCCCCTCGACCGGCTGCCGATCAGCCACACCCTGCGCGACCGCCTCGCCGCGTGGGGCGCCGCCGCCGGCGCTGTCCCGGACGACGAGCGGACCGTCACCGCGACCTGGGACAGGTTCCTGCCCGAGGGACGCGTCCTGGCGGCAGACCTGGAGACGGAGACCGGCCGGTCGGCGGCGGTCTGGGCGGACTGCCCCGACATGCCCTGAGCCGGCGTACGCCGTGACGAGACCGCGGACTTGTCAGGGAAGTCCTGCGCTTGATGGGTGTTGCAACCCCTGACAAGCGCAGGAGTCCCCGGCCGGCCGGGGACTCATGCAGCGGCCGCCGAGCCCGTCAGTCGACCAGGACCGGGATCAGCATCTCCTCGGGCGTCAGCGAGCCGTGCAGGCCCACGGGGCGGGCCTCGTAGGCCCAGTCGACGCTGGAGATGACGGCCGCGTCGCCCCGGCAGGCCACCACGACGTCGCCGATGCGCGGGCGCACCGCGGAGGAGACCTCGCCGAACCAGCCCAGGGCGGTGGCGTCCTCGCGGGTCAGCACCTCGGCCCTGTCGCCGAGCACCGAGCGCCAGGTGGCCACGACGTCGTCGACCGCACCGCGCTGGCAGTAGAGCTGGCGGAAGCGGGCCTCGCCACCGAAGAGCACCAGCCCGTCGCGCAGCTCGTGCACGGTGTCGACGTCGACGCGCGAGGCGTCCGGGGAGTCGACCATGCCGTGGTCGGCGACGACCACCAGGCGGGTCGAGGACGGCAGCGCCTCGCGCAGCTGCTCGGCCTCGTGGTCGATCATCGCCAGCTGCTGCAGCCACTCGGTGGAGGCGACGCCGTAGCGGTGCCCCGTCCAGTCGAGGTCGCCGTCGTAGAGGTAGGTCAGGGAGGGCGCGTGGTCGGAGGCCGCGACCGCGGCCGCGATCCGCTCCCCCACCTTGTCGGCGCCCACGAAGTCGGCGCCGCGGTGGGCGGCCCGGGTCAGCCCGCTGCTGACGAACTCGCGCTTGTTGACGACGCTGACCGCCACGCCCCGCTCGCGCAGCCGCGAGAAGACGGTCGGGTGCGGCTGCCACTCGGCCGGGTCGACGTCGCTCGGCCACGCCAGCGCGTTGAGCAGCCGCTCGGTGCCGGGCACCCGCGAGGTGAACCCCACGACGCCGTGCGCGCCCGGCGGCAGCCCGGTGCCGAGCGAGGTCAGGCTGGTGGCGGTCGTCGACGGCACCCCGGCCGTCGCCCCCGGGGCGGCGCTGCGCAGGGACGACAGGTACGGCGCCACGTGCGCGTAGCGCTCCAGCAGCCGTGCCCCGAGACCGTCGACGAGGAACACCACGTACGCCGGCGCCTCGGGCAGCGCGAGCCCCTCGTGCGCGGCACCCTCGAGACGCACCCCCAGGGCGGCACCGACCGCGGGCACCACGTCGGCCAGCGACCGGTCGCCGTACCCGGGCGCGAGGAACGTCACGGCGCCGACGGCGCCTGGTGGGTGCGCGACGACAGGGACTCGGCGAAGGCGAGCAGCCCGGCCACGGCGTCCTTGCCGTCGGCGGCGGACGAGACCCGCAGCGAGAAGTCGTCGGGGGCCAGCACCCCGGTGTAGCCGTGGTCGGCGTCGCACTCGGGGTCGCTGCAGCCGGCCGGCTCGAGGTCGACCCGGCTCACCCCGCCCCAGCCGATCGTCATCACGGCCTCGGCCGGGTGGCCCGGGCCCGAGGTCGGGTTGGCGACCATCCGGGTCACCACCACCGAGCGCACCGCGCTGAGCCGGATCGCCTCGGTGGAGGTCGAGGTGTAGGGCTCGGGCAGCAGGTCGTCGCCGGTGTGCTCGTCGGTGTGGGCCAGCACCAGCCGCGTCGGGGTCAGCACCACCACCGACAGGTGCCGGCGCACCTCGTCGTGCTCGAAGGTCGGCTCGTGGTGGACGAAGAAGGAGACCACCTGCTCGCCGGCCACGGCGGCCTGCACGCCCTCGCCGACCACCTCGGGGTAGTAGCCGGTGCGGTCGATGGCGGCGCGCAGCTCGCGCAGGCGGTCACGGTCGTCGGTGCGGGCGCGCATGCTCAGAACTCGTATCCGAAGGCGGTGACGTCGCGGGCGAAGGCCGCCTCGACGCGTCGGGCCATCTCGTCGGTGTACTCGCTGCGGTAGCGGGTGTCGCGACCACCGAGCTCGGGGCCCGCCTTGTAGTCGGGGCGGGTGCGGTCGATGTTGACGCTCTTCAGCGGCTCCCAGGCGATGTCGAAGCGGGCCTGGACGGCGCGCAGGTCGGCCTCGAGGCTCTCCTGGCGCCCGATCATGTCGGCGCGGCGCGTCTTGGTGGCCAGGTAGCGCCACTGCGGCGTCTGCAGCCGGGAAAACTCGTCGAGGCCCTTCATGATGAAGGACTCGAAGTCGGGGCAGGTCTCGGCGACCGAGCGGATGAACTGGTTCTTGCGGTCCAGGCGGCGCTCGCCGTCCTGCTCGGAGTCGCGGAAGCGCTCGACCATGCGGAACCACGACAGCATCCGCGCCCACGGGTTGCGCACGATCCCGAAGGTCCAGTACGTCGACAGCTCGGGCTCGGCGCGCAGGATCTGGCCCAGCGTGGCGTGCCGGTCGACGCCCTTGACCTGGCGTGCGTCGGGCAGGACCTCCGTGAGCCGGTTGTGGATGGTCGACCCACCCGTCTTCTGCACGTGCACGAAGAGCAGGCGCGCGCTGTCAGAGATCACCATGACCACGGAGCATACGGGTAGGTCGACCTCAGCTCGGAATGGTGTCGCCCGGCTGTGAGGGCATCCGGCGCACGAACCAGTCGGAGCGCGAGTCGGCGGCCGGCTCGACCCGCGCCGAGGCGTCGAGCACGGTCGATCCCGAGGGCCCGGCGAGCACCAGCCCGAGCTCGAGGGCGGAGAGCTGGGGCATGTCGTTCTGCAGCTGCGAGACGCGGCTGATGAGCCGCTCGACCTCCCCGACGTCGACGACCTCGCTGCCCCGGTAGCCGAAGAGCATCGGGCTGGCCTTGACCTCGCGCACCATCGCGGCGGCGTCGCGGGTGCCCAGCGGCGGGATGCGGTAGGCCCGGTCGCCGAGCAGCTCGGTGAGCGGTCCGGAGATGCCGAAGGAGACCACCGGCCCGAAGAGCGGGTCCTCGATGCTCGAGATCGACACCGGCACCCCGGGCGGGGCGGTGCCCTGCACCAGGAACGCGTCGGTCAGGTCCTCCTCGCCCACCAGGGCCGACAGCGAGGCCCAGGCGTCGCGCATCTGGTTGACCCCGTCGATGTTGCGCCACACGTGGGCCAGGTCGGGGCGCTCGCGCAGGTGGTCGGCGGTCGCCTTGAGCACCACGTCCCACCCGAGCTCGGCGCCGGCGGCGTTGGCCTCGCCGAGGCTGCTCACGACCCGCGAGGGCCACAGCTCGATGTCGTAGGCGGCCAGCAGGGCCCGCAGGTCGTCGCGGCCCAGCTCGGCGCCCTGCGGGTGCTCGGCCAGCACCCGGTTGACGATGCCGCGCGCGGTGTCGTCGTCGGCGCCCTCGGGGTCCAGGGGCGTGCCGTCGGGGGTGCGCAGCCACACGGCGTAGTCGACGACACGGGCCAGGGCCCGCACCGCCGCCTCGACGGCGGGGTACGACGGCACCGAGCCGCGCCCGGCCGTGGAGCCGGCCACGTCGGGCACGCGCAGCAGCTCGGGCACGCCCTCGACGCCCAGGAAGGTCGAGACCAGGGGCTTGTCGGACTGCTCCCCGATCGCGGCCAGCACGTTGGCGACCTCCTCGCCGCTGACGTTGAGCGGCGGGGTGTAGACCGCGACCACGGAGTCGACGTCGGGGTCGTCGATGGCCGCGTCGAGCGCGTCCTCGAAGTCCTCGGCGGTCGCCTCGGCGCCCAGCGGCACCGCCTTGTTGACCACCAGGCCGACCGCGGCCGCGGCGTCGGCGGCCAGCAGGCCCAGCGCGTCGGAGTTGCCCACGATCGCGACCCGGCGCCCGCGCGGCAGCGGCTGGTGGGCCACCAGCTGGGCGACGTCGAACATCTCGTCGAGGGTGTCGACCTGGATGATCCCCGCCTGGCGGAACATCGCGTCGACGGCCGCCGGCGGGGCGGCGATCTTGCGCACCGCGTGCCCCATCGGCACGCCCTGCGTGGTGCGCCCCGAGCGCACCGCGATGATCGGCTTGCGCAGCGAGACCCGCCGCGCGATCCGGGAGAACTTGCGCGGGTTGCCGATCGACTCCAGGTAGAGCAGCACGACCTCGGTGGAGTCGTCCTCCTCCCAGTACTGCAGCAGGTCGTTGCCCGACACGTCGGCGCGGTTGCCGGCGCTGACGAAGGTCGACAGGCCCAGCCCGCGGTTCTGGACCTTCTCGAGGATCGCCGAGCCCAGCGCACCGGACTGGCAGAAGAAGCCGGCCCGCCCGCGCGGCGGCATCACCGACGACAGCGAGGCGTTGATCGAGACACCGGGGTCGGTGTTGATGACGCCCAGGCAGTTGGGCCCGATCAGGCGCAGCCCGTAGGAGCGCGAGAGCCCCACCAGGCGCCGCTGGCGCTGGCGGCCCTCCTCGCCGGTCTCGGCGAAGCCGCTGGAGATCACCACCAGCCCGTGCACGCCCTTGGCCGCGCAGTCGAGCACGACGTCCTGCACCGCGTCGGCGGGCACCGCGACGATCGCCACGTCGACGTGGTCGGGGATCTCCCCCACGCTCTTGTACGCCGGCAGCCCCGACACCGCGCCCGCCGACGGGTTCACGGCGTACACGCGACCGGTGAAGTCGCCCATCACCAGGTTGCGCACCAGCGTCTGGCCGATCGTGTCCTGGCGGCGCGAGGCGCCGATGATGGCCACCGAGCGGGGGTTGAAGAACTTGTCGATCGAGGCGGACTCGGCGCGGTGCTCCCGGTCCTGCATCACCCCGATCGCGGTGTCGGTGGCGTCGATGGGGAACTCCAGCTGGATGACACCGTCCTCGAACTCGCTGGCCACGCGGTAGCCGGCGTCGCGGAAGGTCTGGATCATCCGGGAGTTGTCGGGCAGCACCTCTGCTGTGAACTTCTCGAGCCCGCGCTCGCGACCGGCCTGCGCCAGGTGCTCGAGCAGCAGCTGGGCGATGCCGCGGCCCTGGTGCTGGTCCTCGACCAGGAACGCGACCTCGGCCTCGCCGACGCGGACCCGGTCGTAGCGGCCGACCGCGATCATCCGGTCGGCCAGCACCAGCACCAGCGCCACCCGGTCGTGGTGGTCGACGCGGGTGAAGCGCTGCACGTCGCGGTCGGAGAGGCGCGGCATCGGCGAGAAGAACCGGTAGTACTTCGAGCGGTCCGAGACGCGGCTGTAGAAGTCGACGAGCAGCTCGGCGTCGTCGGGGCGGATCGGGCGGATGTGGGCGGTGCGTCCGTCGCGCAGCAGGACGTCGGCCTCCCAGTGCCGTGGGGCACCGGGTGCCGCGGGCTCGGTGGAGGTCTCGATGTCGTCCTGCTGGGGGCCGCCGGTCACGAGAGGAGAATCTACCGAAGACCCGCGACCGGCGTGCCCCGGCGCCGAGCCCGGGGACGTCCGGGGAGAATGGCCCCATGGCCAAGGGTTCCACCAAGCAGCCGCTGCCCGACGACTTCGAGGAGCACATCCTCGACATCGACGTCGGCGACGAGATGCGCAGCTCGTTCCTGGAGTACGCCTACTCCGTCATCTACTCCCGGGCGCTGCCCGACGCGCGCGACGGTCTCAAGCCGGTGCAGCGGCGGATCCTCTACACGATGAACGAGATGCGGCTCTTCCCCGACCGCGGGCACGTGAAGAGCGCCCGCGTCGTCGGCGAGGTGATGGGTCGCCTGCACCCCCACGGCGACTCCGCGATCTACGACGCCCTGGTCCGCACCGCCCAGCCGTGGTCGATGCGGCTGCCGTTCATCGACGGGCACGGCAACTTCGGCTCGCCCGACGACTCCCCCGCCGCCATGCGCTACACCGAGTGCCGGATGGCCCCGCCGGCCGTGGCGATGACCGCCTCCATCGACGAGGACACCGTCGACTTCAGGCCCAACTACGACTCCCGCGAGACGGAGCCGTCGGTGCTGCCGTCGGCGATCCCCAACCTGGTGGTCAACGGCACCACCGGCATCGCGGTCGGCATGGCCACCAACTGCGCCCCCCACAACCTCGTCGAGGTGGTCCAGGCGCTGCGGCACCTGATCATCCACCCGGGCGCCGGCATCGACGACCTGATGCGCTTCATCCCCGGCCCCGACCTGCCCACCGGCGGCAAGATCGTGGGCCTCGACGGCATCCGCGACGCCTACGAGACCGGCCGCGGCACCTTCAAGATGCGCGCCACGGCCCGCATCGAGACGATCGGTCGGCGCAAGGCGATCGTGGTGACCGAGATGCCCTACGGCGTGGGCACCGAGAAGATCGTCGAGCGCATCAAGACCCTCGTGCAGGCCAAGAAGGTCCAGGGCATCTCCGACATCAAGGACCTCACCGACCGCGACCATGGCCTGCGCCTGGTCATCGAGGTCAAGAACGGGTTCGTGCCCGAGGCGCTGCTCGAGCAGCTCTACCGCCAGACCCCGCTCGAGGACTCCTTCGGCATCAACAACGTCGCCCTCGTCGACGGCCAGCCCCGCACCCTGGGGCTCAAGGAGATGCTCGAGGTCTTCCTGGGCCACCGCTACGACGTCGTACGCCGCCGCACGCAGTTCCGCCGCACCAAGAAGGCCGAGCGCCTGCACCTGGTCGACGGCCTGCTGGTCGCGCTGCTCGACATCGACGAGGTCATCCAGGTGATCCGCACCAGCGACGACGCCGGCGCCGCACGCGAGCGGCTGACCACGGTCTTCGAGCTCTCGGTGCTGCAGGCCGACTACATCCTCGAGATGCAGCTGCGCCGCCTGACCCGCTTCAGCCGCATCGAGCTGGAGAAGGAGCAGGAGCAGCTGCGCGGCGAGATCGAGGCGCTCGACGCGATCCTGGCCGACGACCAGCTGCTGCGCGAGGTCGTCTCCGACGAGCTGGCCGAGGTCGCCAAGACCTACGGCACCCCGCGCCGCACGGTGCTGCTGGAGTCGGCCGGGACCCCGGCGGCCGCGGCGGCCACGCCGCTCGAGGTCGCCGACGACCCGTGCTTCGCCTACCTGTCCTCCACGGGCCTGCTGGCGCGCTCCTCGAGCGCCGAGGCGCCGGGCGTGGGTGGCGACCGCACCAACCACGACGTCGTGGTCTCCGCGGTGGCCACGACCGCGCGCGCCGAGGTCGGGGTGCTGACCAGCCGCGGGCGGCTGCTGCGCCTGACGGTGCTCGACCTGCCGACCATCCCCGCCTCGGCCAACGACCCCAACCTGCAGGGCGGGGTGCCGCTCAGCGAGCTGCTCACCCTCGAGACCGGCGAGCGGGCGCTGTCGCTGTGCACGCTGGCCACCGACGGGCCCGGCCTGGCGCTGGGCACCCGGCAGGGCGTCGTCAAGCGCGTCAACCCCGAGGTGCTCAACCGCGACGACTGGGAGGTGATCGGGCTCAAGGACGACGACGAGGTCGTCGGCGCCGTCGAGCTCGTGACCGGCCAGGAGTCGCTGTGCTTCGTCAGCACCGACGCCCAGCTGCTGCACTTCTCCGCCGACGCGGTGCGCCCCCAGGGCCGGTCCGGCGGCGGCATCGCCGGCATCCGGCTCACCGACGGCCAGGCGGTGCTGTGGTTCGGGGTCGTCGACCCGTCGGCGCCGGAGGGCGCGGTGCTGGTCACCGCCTCCGGCTCCGCCACCGCCCTGCCCGGCACCGAGGTGGGCGCGATCAAGGTGACACCGTTCAGCGAGTACCCCGCCAAGGGTCGCGCAACCGGCGGCGTGCGCTGCCACCGCTTCCTCAAGGGCGAGGACGCGCTGGTCCTGGCCTGGGCGGGCACCGCCCCCGCCCGCGCCGCCGCGGCCAGCGGCGCGCCGGTCGAGCTGCCCGCCGCGACCGGGCGCCGCGAC
Organism: Nocardioides sp. 31GB23; assembly: GCF_040012395.1. Classification (NCBI taxonomy): domain Bacteria; kingdom Bacillati; phylum Actinomycetota; class Actinomycetes; order Propionibacteriales; family Nocardioidaceae; genus Nocardioides; species Nocardioides sp. 31GB23. The sequence goes on from NZ_JBDYKJ010000008.1 coordinate 62,823, forward strand.
GGCTCCGGCGTGCCCGGGTCGCAGGCGGTCGCGGCCTGCGCCGGTCCGGTCGCACTGCGCGTGCCGGCGAGCGCCGCCGACGTGCCCGCGGTCGACCCGGGCGTTGCCGACGATGTGCAAGGCTGAGTGACATGCGTGCTCCCACCCTCGCGGCCCTGACCGCGGCCGGCCTCCTGGGCCTCGGCGGCCTCTCCGCCTGCAGCAGCGGCGACGACAGCGCGGCCGAGGAGGCCCCGAGCGCGCAGGAGGTGCTCGCCGAGGCCAAGGCGACCCTCGACGAGACCAGCGGCGTGCAGGTCAGCCTCGTCACCGACGACCTCCCCGAGGGCGTCGAGGGGCTGCTGCGCGCCGAGGGCGTCGGCACCCCCAGCCCCGCGGCCTTCGACGGCGTGATCACCGTGCGCTTCGCCGGCTTCGAGCCCGAGGTGCCCGTGGTCGCGGTCGACGACGTCGTCCACGCCCAGGTGCCGCTGACGACCGGCTGGTCGCAGATCGACCCGGCCGAGTACGGCGCGCCCGACCCGGCCGCCCTGCTGGGCGCCGACGGCGGCTTCTCGTCGCTGCTGACCAGCACCGACGACGTCGAGGCGGGCGAGCAGGTGCGCGGCGGCACCGACAACCGCGACGTGCTGACCACCTACACCGGCACGATCTCCCAGGAGGTCGCGGCCACCATCATCCCCAGCGCCGAGGGCGACTTCGACGCCTCCTACGCCGTCTCCGACGGGGGCGAGCTGCGCTCGATGGAGCTGACCGGCGCCTTCTACGGCGACGGCGAGTCGATGACCTACACCGTCGACTTCGACGACTACGGCTCCTCGCCCGAGATCACCGCGCCCGAGTGAGCACGAGCAGCGCCGCGGGCGGCACCGCGGGCACCGACCGGGGTGCCCGGCTGCTGCTGGGGCTGGCCGCGCTCGCGGTGGCCTTCGCGGCCGCCGACACCTACGTGGTGGTGCTGGCGCTGGTCGACATGATGGCCGGGGTCGGGCTCTCCCCCGACCAGCTGCAGCGCGCGGCGCCGATCATCTCGGGCTTCCTGCTCGGCTACGTCGCGATGCTGCCGCTGATCGGTCGGATCGCCGACCTGCGCGGCCGGGTGCCGGTGCTGACCGCCTCGCTGGTCGTCTTCGCGATCGGCTCGATCGTCACCGCCGCCGCCTACGACATGCCCTCGATGGTGGCCGGACGCTTCCTGCAGGGCGTCGGCGGTGGCGGCCTGGTGCCGGCCACCCTGGCGCTGGTCGCCGACCTCTACCCGCGGGAGCGGCGCGGGGTGCCGCTCGGGCTGGTCTCGGCGGTGCAGGAGATCGGCAGCGTCGTCGGGCCGTTGTACGGCGCCGCGGTGCTGGCCTTCGCCGACTGGCGCGCCATCTTCCTCATCAACCTGGCCGTGGGCCTGGTGCTGGCCGCGGCGATCGCCGCCCTGGCCGCGCGCAGCGGCACCACGACCGGCCCCCGTGACCGGCGCATCGACCCGCGCCGGGGGCGGCCCGACCTGGTGGGGCTGGGCCTGCTCCTGCTGCTGCTCCTCGCGGGTGCCCTGGTCTTCCAACCGCCCGGCTCCCTGCGCGCCGACATCGACTACGGCCGGCTGTTCATCCCGTTCGTCGACGGCGGCGGCCGGTGGCTGACCCCCGTCGGCGCCGTCACCGTCGTGCTGGCGCTGCTGCTGGTGGCCCGCACCCTGACCGCCCGGCGGCCGCTGGTCGACCTGCGTGCCTGGGGCCGCTCGCTGCGCGAGGCCGACGTCACGGGGGCGACCTACCTCGCGGTCGCGCTGGGCGGGGTGATCCTGGCCTTCGCCACCGCCGACCCCAAGGTGCAGGTCTTCTCCGACCAGGGCCGGTGGTACCTGCTGGGGGCCGCCGTCGCCTCGGTCGCGTTCGTGGTGCACCTGCGCCGCGCCAGCGACCCGCTGCTGCCGCGCGGGGCGCTGCGAGACCGGCCCGCGTGGGGCTCGGTGGTGGTCAGCTTCCTGATCGGGGCCGCCCTGATCGCGGCCCTGATCGACGTGCCGCTCTTCGCCCGCACCACGACGTACCAGGACTCCCAGCTGCTCGCGGCGCTCGTGCTGGTGCGCTTCCTGGTCGCGCTGCCCGTCGGTGCGGTCGTCGGCGGCTACCTGACCCGGGTGCTGCCCGCCGGGGTGATCACCGCCGCCGGGATGGTGATGGCCGCGACCGGCTTCGTGATGATGTCGCGCTGGGGCGTCGACGCCCTGGAGAGCTGGACGGCGACCGTGCCGCTGGTGGTGGGCGGGCTGGGCTTCGGCCTCGCGCTGGCGCCGGTCAACGCGGCCGTGCTGGCCCACACCGCCGACGCCGTGCACGGCCTGGCCTCGGCGATGGTCGTGGTCGCCCGCATGGTCGGGATGCTGGTCGGCATCTCGGCGCTCACCACGATCGGGCTGCGCCGCTACTACGCCGAGCAGGCCGACATCCCGCCCATCCAGGACGTCTGCCCCGCGGGCACCACCCGCTGCGCGGAGTACTCCGACCTGCTGCGCGCCGCCGGCATCGCCCAGGAGCAGACCGTCTTCCTCGGCGCCGCCGGGTGCGCGCTGCTGGCCGCGGTGCTGGCGCTGGTGCTGCTGCGCGGCGCCGACACACGTGCCGCAGGTCACGGCCGAGACGCCGCGACCGGGGTGCCCGCCGTCGGCTAGGTTGCGGGCCATGGCCGACTCGCACCCCACCCCAGCCGCCTTCGAGGACCTCCTCGAGGCCAACCGCAGCTTCGCCGACTCCTTCGAGTACGCCGGCTTCGACGGCATCGCCAGGGCCGGCGTGGCGATCGTGACCTGCATGGACTCGCGCATCGACCCGCTGGGCATGCTCGGGCTCTCCGCCGGTGACGCCAAGATCTTCCGCAACCCCGGCGGCCGGGTCACCGAGGCGGCGCTCGAGGCGCTCGTCCTCGGCGCCCACCTGCTCAACGTGCAGCGGGTCCTCGTGATCCCGCACACCCGCTGCGCCATGGCCAGCGCCACCGAGGCCGAGCTGCACGAGCGGGTCACGGCCTCGGCCGGCACCGACTCCACCTGGCAGCCCTTCCACGTGGTCGCCGACCAGCTCGCCGCGCTGGCCGACGACGTGGCCAAGGTGCGCACGCACCCGCTGGTGCCCGACAGCGTCTCCGTGGGCGGGTTCGTCTACGACGTCGACACCGGTCTGCTGACCCAGCACGCGTGACGGCACCCAGCAGGGCTCAGCAGCCGCGCCGCGGCACCCCGGGCACGTCGACGGGCAGCCGCCCGGGAGCGCGCTCGCGCCCGGTGAGCACGTCGACGAGCGCCGACATGGCGCCCGGGGTCTCGCCGTACGTCGCGATGCGCACGGGCGCGCTCGACCCCCCGAGCAGGTAGGGCCGGTCGGTGGCGACCACGACGCCGGTGTCGGGCGCGGCACCGCCGCCCAGCAGGTGCACCGGTGTGCCGTCGACCACGCGTACCGGCTCGGTGCGCCGCCAGCGGCGCAGCGCGGCGCGGTCCTTCTTCCTCCGCCCCGTGCGCTCGGGGCGCGGCGGCTTCTCGTAGCGCACCTGGCCCAGGGCCAGCCCGGCCGACCGGGCCGCGGCCCGGAACGCCTGCACCGCCGTGGCGTCGCCCAGCGGCACCACCGGCCCCCGCACGAGCGGCCCGCGGCAGGGACCGGCGGCGACGGTGACGGCGGCCGCCGAGAGCCGCCGCGAGGCCGCCCGGCCGCTGCCGGGCGGGGCCGGGTCGCCCGAGGCGTGGTGCTCGAGGAGCGCGATGGTGCGCGCGGCGGCCTGGCGCAGTCGGGTGCGGCCCAGGCGGCCGTCGCGCACGGCCCGCACGATCGCGGTGCGGGTCGCGGCCGGGTCGGGCGGCATCAGCACCACGTCGGAGCCGGCGCGCAGCACCTGCACCGCCGGCGTACGCCGCCCGCTCACCGCGCCCATGTCGAGCGCGTCGCTCATCACCACGCCGTCGAAGCCGAGCCGTTGGCGCAGCAGCCCGGTCACCACCGGCCGCGAGAGGCTGGCCGGCACCCCGGGATCGACGTCGGCGACGGCGATGTGGCCGGTCATCACCGCCGGCAGCCCGGCCTCGACCGCGGCCCGGAAGGGCCGTAGGTCCGTGCGGGAGAGGGCGGGCAGCGGGCGCCGCTGCACCGGCAGGGCGAGGTGGCTGTCGGTGCCCAGCGAGCCGTGGCCGGGGAAGTGCTTGACGACCGGCACGACGCCGGCGTCGCGGAAGCCGCGGGCGGCGGCCACCACGTGGCGGGCCACGGCGGCGGGGTCGGAGCCGGCCGAGCGGCTGCCGATGACGGGGTCGGCGGGGCCGGTGGTGACGTCGGCGTCGGGGGCCAGGTCGACGTTGACGCCCAGGCCGCGCAGCTCGCGGCCGCTGGCGGCGTAGGTGCGCCGGGTCAGGGCCGGCCGGGCGGCCGCGCCGGCCGACATGAACGCGGGGAAGCCGGTGGCCGAGCCGCGCACCCGCGCGACGGTGCCGCCCTCCTGGTCGACGGCCACCATGACCGGCCAGTCCCGTCCGGCGTCGCGCTGCAGTGCCCGGGTGGCGCGGCGCAGCTGGTCGGTGGAGGAGATGTTGTCGGCGAAGGCGACCACGCCGCCCAGGTGCAGGCGCCGCACCAGCGCCGTCGGCGCCCCGGTGCCGTCCCAGCGCGCGACGATCACCTGCCCGGCCAGCTGCGGCAGGCTCATCCGCTGCGTACGCCGCGCCGCGAGGTCGAGCTCGGCGCGGCTCGGACCCCACCCGGGGCGCAGGCCCAGCCGCTCCGAGGCGCTGGGCGGGTCGGGCGCGTCCGTGCTGGCCAGGTCACCGCTGGGCTCCGGTGCTCCCCCGGGCCCACCCGTGCAGCCCGACACGAGCACGCCCAGCGCGAGCAGCGCGGCGATCCCGCGGCGGCGCGGGGAGGGGGAGGCGGGCACGCCCTCCATCGTCCCAGGCCGGCGGTGAGGACGACACTCAGGCGTCGAGCGCCTCGACGTCGACGTCGTAGGCGCCCTGCACGATGAACTCCTTGCGGGGCGCGACGTCGGAGCCCATCAGCAGCTCGAAGACCTGGGTGGCCACGTCGGCGTCGTCGACGGTGATGCGGCGCAGGGTGCGCCGGCGCGGGTCCATGGTGGTCTCGGCCAGCTGGTCGGCGTCCATCTCGCCGAGGCCCTTGTAGCGCTGCACCGGGTCCTTCCAGCGCACGTTCTTCTTCTTCAGCTCGGCGAGCTTTCGCTGCAGCTCGTCGTCGGAGTAGGTGTAGACGTACTTGTCCATCCCCTTCTTGGGGTTGGACAGCTCGATGCGGTGCAGCGGGGGCACGGCGGAGTAGACGCGCCCCTCGGTGATGAGCTCGGGCATGTACTTGAAGAACAGCGTGGCCAGCAGGCAGCGGATGTGGGCGCCGTCGGAGTCGGCGTCGGCCATGAAGATGATCCGGCCGTAGCGGCGGGCGTCGAGCTCGAAGGTGCGGCCCGACCCGGCGCCGACGACCTGGATGATCGAGGCGCACTCGGCGTTCTTGAGCATGTCGCCGACCGAGGCCTTCTGGACGTTGAGGATCTTGCCGCGGATCGGCAGCAGCGCCTGGAAGGAGGAGTCGCGGGCCAGCTTGGCGGTGCCGAGCGCGGAGTCGCCCTCGACGATGAACAGCTCGGTGCGCTCGTTGTCGTTGTCGCGGCAGTCGGCCAGCTTGGACGGCAGCGCCGAGGACTCCAGGGCGTTCTTGCGGCGCTGGGTCTCCTTGTGCTGGCGCGCGGCCAGGCGGGTCTTGGCGGCGCCCACGACCTTCTCCATCACGAGCTTGGCCTGGGCCTTCTGCTCGCGCTTGGAGGACGTCAGCCACTCTTTCAGCTCGCGCGCCACGACCTTGCGCACGACGGTGCGCGCGGCCGGCGTACCGAGGATCTCCTTGGTCTGGCCCTCGAACTGCGGCTCGGCCAGGCGCACCGTGACGACCCCGGTGAGGCCCTCGAGCACGTCGTCCTTGACCACGTCGGCGTCGTTGACCTTCAGCGCCTTGCTCTGGCGCATCACGTCGTTGAAGGTCTTGGTCAGCGCCTGCTCGAAGCCGCTGAGGTGGGTGCCGCCCTTGGGGGTGGCGATCACGTTGACGAAGGAGCGCATCTCGGTGTCGTAGCCGGTGCCCCAGCGGATCGCGACGTCGACGACCAGCTCGCGCTCGATCTCCTGGGGCGTCATGTGGCCCTTGTCGTCGAGCAGCGGCACGGTCTCGGTGAAGGTGTCGCTGCCCTGCAGCCGCAGCACCGAGGTCACGGCCTCGTCGGGGGCCAGGAACTCGGTGAACTCCGAGATGCCGCCGTCGTGGCGGAAGCTCTCCTCGACCGGCTCCTCGCCGCGCAGGTCGCGCAGCACGAGCTCGAGCCCAGGCACGATGAAGGAGGTCTGGCGCGCCCGGGTGACCAGCTCGTCGTAGACGAAGGTGGCGTCCTTGGTGAAGATCTGGCGGTCGGGCCAGAACCGGATGCGGGTGCCGGAGCGGCCCTTGGCCACCCGCCCTCCCTTGCGGGTCAGGCCCGAGCGGGGCTCGAAGGACCCGCCGAGGCCCTCGCCCTCGAAGACGCCGGGCACGCCGCGCTGGAAGGACAGGCCCTGCGCCGCGGGCGAACGCTCCACGTCGATGTCCATGCGCGAGGAGAGCGCGTTGACGACCGAGAGGCCCACGCCGTGCAGACCACCCGTGGCGACGTACGAGCCGCCGCCGAACTTGCCGCCCGCGTGCAGCTTGGTGGCCACCACCTCGACACCGGGCAGCCCGGTCTTGGGCTCCTTGTCGGTGGGGATGCCGCGACCGTCGTCGTGGACCTCCACCGAGCCATCGGGGTGCAGCACGACCTCGACGCGGGTGGCGGACTCGGCCAGCGCCTCGTCGACACCGTTGTCGATGATCTCCCACAGGCAGTGCATCAGCCCGCGGGTGTCGGTCGAGCCGATGTACATGCCGGGACGCTTGCGCACCGCCTCGAGCCCCTCGAGGACGAGGAGGTGGGCGGCGTTGTAGGTGTTGTCGGCGATCGTGGGGCTCCTGGCAGGACGTGCGTACGGCGGGTGCGCACCGCGACCCATCCGGGTGCGGGTGCTGCTCCGAATCTAGGTCACGACACGCCGGTGCCCCGCACAGGCTCGCCCACGGGGGCACCGCTAGCGTGGAGAGACCCAGCACGAGGGCCGGCCACGTCACGATGTGGAAACGATCGGAACGGGAAACGTGAGATGACCCCGCTCCCCTCGCCCCGACCCGCACACTGGGAGAGCACGGACAGGCGCTCTCACCCCGATGGTCGGGTTGAGACGCTCACAACAGGGGAATCAGATGATCGCGGGAATCTTGGGTCCCCTCGCTACGTTGAGCCAAGCACCGAGTGATCGAAGAAATGAGGCCGATGTGACCACCACAGTTGCCCCCAGCGCCCCGCTGACCGCAGCGGACCGCTGCGACCGTTGCGGAGCCCAGGCCTACCTCCGCGTGGAGCTGCAGAGCGGCGGCGAGCTGCTCTTCTGCGCCCACCACGCCCGCGAGCACGGCGACAAGCTCAAGGAGGTCGCGTCCAACGTCATCGACGAGACGCACAAGCTGACCTCCGACTCCCCGATGGCCGCCAAGGCCCCCGAGACGGAGTGACGCCACTCCCCTAGCGCTTGATCAGCAGGCCCCCGGACCTCGGTCCGGGGGCCTGCTGCGTTGTTGCCGGGTCCTTCTCTTGCCGGGAACGCAGCAGCGCCCGGGAGCCAGGCTCCCGGGCGCTGCGTGTCGTGCTGTCCTGCTCAGTCGAGGTAGTCGCGCAGCACCTGTGAGCGCGAGGGGTGGCGCAGCTTCGACATCGTCTTCGACTCGATCTGGCGGATCCGCTCACGGGTCACGCCGTAGACCTTGCCGATCTCGTCGAGGGTCTTGGGCTGGCCGTCGGTGAGGCCGAATCGCATGCTGACCACGCCGGCCTCGCGCTCCGAGAGCGTGTCGAGCACGGCGTGCAGCTGCTCCTGCAGCAGCGTGAACGAGACGGCGTCGGCGGGCACGATGGCCTCGGAGTCCTCGATGAGGTCACCGAACTCCGAGTCGCCGTCCTCACCCAGGGGCGTGTGCAGCGAGATCGGCTCACGGCCGTACTTCTGGACCTCGATGACCTTCTCGGGGGTCATGTCGAGCTCCTTGGCGAGCTCTTCGGGGGTGGGCTCGCGCCCGAGGTCCTGCAGCATCTGGCGCTGCACCCGGGCGAGCTTGTTGATGACCTCGACCATGTGCACCGGGATCCGGATGGTGCGGGCCTGGTCGGCCATCGCGCGGGTGATCGCCTGGCGGATCCACCAGGTGGCGTAGGTCGAGAACTTGTAGCCCTTGGTGTAGTCGAACTTCTCGACCGCGCGGATCAGGCCGAGGTTCCCCTCCTGGATCAGGTCCAGGAAGAGCATGCCGCGACCGGTGTAGCGCTTGGCCAGCGACACCACGAGACGCAGGTTGGCCTCGAGCAGGTGGTTCTTGGCGCGGCGCCCGTCCTCGGAGATCCACTCCAGCTCCTCGAGGAGCTTGGGGCCGATGCGGCCGCCCTTGGCCATCTTCTCCTCCGAGAAGAGGCCCGCCTCGATGCGCTTGGCGAGCTCGACCTCCATCTCGGCGTTGAGGAGCGGGACCTTGCCGATCTGCTTGAGGTAGTCCTTGACCGGGTCGGCGGTCGCGCCGGCGACCATGACCTGCTGCTCCGGCTCGCCGGAGTCGTCGGCGTCGGAGACGACGAAGGACGCGTCCTTCTCGTCCTCCTTGATCGTCGGGTCGTTCTTGACGTCCTTCTCGAACTGCTCGTCCGGGACGTCGGGCAGGATCTTCTTGCCGTCGGGGCCCACGGTCGGCACGGCCTCGACGACCGCCTCGACGGTGTCGACCGGCTCGGCGTCGGCGCCGGCGGTGTTGGCGGCGGCGGTGGTCTTCTTCGCCGCCGCCTTCTTCGCCGGTGCGGCGGTCTTCGCCGGAGCCGCCTTCTTGGCGGGCGCCTTCTTGGCGGCGCTGGCGGTCGTGGTCTTGCGCGTGGAGGTCGCGGCCACGGCGCGGGCACTGCTGGCCGCGCCGATGTGCACCGAGATCCCCAGTCCGCTCAGGTGGGCGAGCAGCGCCTTGAGGTGCTTGGGCTCGATCGCCGCTTCCTCGCTGGCCCGCCGCACCTCCTCAGGCGTCAGGCTCCCCGTGGGGGTGCCGTGCTCGATCAGGGCCACCACGGACGGGTGGGCGAGCACCTCGGTCGGGATCTTGCGTGCGTTCGAGGACACGAACACCTCTCGTGTGCTGACGTGTGGGCGCGGCAAGGCCCGGAGTCGTCAAGAGCCGCGATGAACATTCTGCCACGGGGGTGGTGGTCGGCCAGCATCAGGGCGGTCCGCCCCCTCAGCCGTGCCTCAGCCCACCCTCAGGCTGCGCTCAGGATCCTAGCGAGGATCCGGTCGCGGACCAGGCCGTGGATCAGCTCGGTCCCGAGGCCTGCTTCGCGGCGGCCTTCTTCTGCTTCTTGAAGTCGCGCACCTTCTGCAGCGAGGCGGTGTCGACGACGTCGGCCACCGAGCGGTAGCCCTCCTGGGAGTAGTCCCCGACCACGGCGTCCCAGCCCTCGGGGCGCACGTCGAGCTGCTTGGCGACCAGCGCCACGAAGATCTGCGCCTTCTGCTTGCCGAAGCCCGGCAGGGCCATCACCCGCTTGAGCAGGTCCTTGCCGTCCGTGGCCTCGAGCCACAGCCGCTCGGCGTGCCCGTCGTACTCGTCGGTGACGATGCGGGCCAGGTCCTGCAGCCGGGCCGCCATCGAGCCCGGGAAGCGGTGGATCGCCGGCGGGGTCGCGCACAGCGACGCGAACTCCTCGGGGTCGGCGGCCGCGATCCGCGCCGGCTCGAGGCTGCCGAAACGCTCCAGCACCTTCGCGGGGCCGCGGAAGGCGTGCTCCATCGGGTACTGCTGGTCGAGCATCATGCCCACGAGCAGCGCGAACGGGTCGTCGGTGAGCACCTGGTCGGCGGCGTCGTCGCCGGTGATGTGGATCGCCATGCGCCCATCCTCCACCACCGGCGCCAGCCCATCGAGGGGCTCCGGGTGTCGACGAGATGCCCGAGGTGTCGCCTGCGCACCTGCTCGGCGGCCCTGCGCGCCGCGGAGGCCGCGATCAGGGCCTGGTGCCGAACCCAGGCACTCGCCGGCCGTGCGGGTCAGGGGCCGGGGTCCCCTCGGGAGGGGTCGAAGAGCCCTGGTGGAGCGGGCCCGGTCGCCGTCCCATGGAGCAGGCAGGGCCGGACCCCGGCCCGTCGTCCATCGCGGAAGGAACCAGCGGCATGACCGATCCCCCCGACGCACGCGACGCTCCCCCGCCGGTCTCGACGTCGCCCACCCGCACCAGCCGTCCGGTCCCACTCGTGATCGGTGTCCTGCTGGCCCTCGTCGGCCTGCCGCTCCTGCTGGCCGGGGCCGGACTGGGGTGGGCGCTCGCGACCCAGCGCGACGACGACGGCTTCTTCTCGACCACCACCGAGCAGATCAGCACCGAGACGGTGGCCCTGACGAGCCCGGTGCTCGACCTGGGAGCCGCCGGACCCGACGGCCGGTGGACCGAGCGGGACATCGTGACGCTGCGGCTGAGGGCCACGAGCGGCGGCTCGCCCGTCTTCGTGGGCATCGGCCCGAGCGAGGAGGTGGAGCGCTACCTCGCCGCGGCGTCGTACGACGAGATCGGCGACCTGGTCACCGACCCGTTCGACTACACGCTGACCCGCCGGGGCTCCGGCGGGTCCCTGCCGACGCCCCCTTCCGAGCAGGACTTCTGGAGCGACCGGAGCATCGGCTCCGGCACCCAGACACTGACCTGGGACGTGCGCCCCGGCAACTGGACCGCGGTGGTGATGAACGGCGACGGGTCACCAGGTCTCAGCACCGGGCTGAGCGCCGGCGGCCGGGTCGACATGCTGGCGCCGCTCGCCTGGGTGCTCGGGGCACTCGGCCTGCTGCTGATCCTCGGCGGCGCACTCCTGGTGGTCCACGGCGCTCACGCACCCTCCGCAGCCGACCAGCAGCGCCCGGACCCCGTCCCCGCACCCACGTCAGGGGTGATCGCCGGCGCCGACCAGGCGGTGCCGTCGCCCGTCACCATCTCCGGCCACCAGGACCAGGACCTGAGCCGCTGGCTGTGGCTGGTGAAGTGGCTGCTGGCGATCCCTCACTTCATCGTGCTCGCCCTGCTGTGGCCGGCCTTGGTGGTGCTCACCGTCGTCGCGTTCTTCGCCATCCTCGTCACCGGCCGCTACCCCCGAGGCCTGTTCGACTTCAACGTCGGGGTGCTGCGCTGGACCTGGCGGGTGCAGTTCTACTGCACCAACGCGATCGGCACCGACCGCTACCCGCCGTTCACCCTCGACCACGCCGACTACCCCGCCGACCTCGACGTCGCCCACCCCGAACGGCTCTCGCGGGGCCTGGTGCTGGTCAAGTGGTGGCTCCTGGCCATCCCGCACCTGGTCGTGCTGGCCGTGCTGGCGGGCACCTGGACCCTGGACGACGACCTCCAGCCCATCGTCGGCGGCCTCATCGGCGCGCTCACCTTGGCCGCCGGACTCCTCCTGCTCTTCACCGGCAGCTACCCGGCACCGCTGTTCGACCTGCTCGTCGGCCTGAACCGATGGGTCTACCGCGTCGTCGCCTATGTCGCCCTCATGACCGACACCTATCCTCCGTTCCGGCTCGACCAGGGGCCTGTCGACCCGTCGCCCGCACGCCCGCCGGAGCCGCCGCAACCGGGAGCCGAGGGCGAGCGGGCCCAGCAGCGGCGCCAGTCGGTGTGAGGACGTGCTGGGCCGCGGCGGCGTACCAGCTGCTCCTCACCCGGGTGCGTGTGTGACCGGGGCGGTGGACGGGTAGCCCAGCGGCATGGAGAAGCAAGAGATCCGCGCCGCGGCCGGAGGCGCAGCAGTGGTCGGTGTGGCGTTCGGCATGGCCCGCTACGCCTACGGCCTCACGCTGCCCGACATGCAGGCCGAGTTCGACCTGTCGGAGCAGCTCTCGGGGCTGGTGGCCAGCGCCACCTTCGTCGGCTACCTGATCGGCCTGCTCGGGGTCCCCGTGCTCGTGGCCCGGCGCGGGCCTCGCGCCCCCACGTCCGTCGGAGGGGTCTGCGGCGCACTGGGCTGCGCCATGGTGGCGCTCTCGCCGAACGCGGCGGTGCTGGCCACCGGAGCCGTGCTGGCGGGCAGTGCGGCGGGCTGGGTGTGGGCGCCGTACTCCGACGTGCTCCGCGCCGTGGCCGACCCTCGGCACCGGCCCACGCTGCTGGCCGTGGTCACCACCGGCACCGGGGTCGGCCTCGTGGGGCTGGGGGCGCTGGGCCTCCTGGCGCCCCTCGTCTCGTGGCGGCTGACCTGGGCAGGCATCGCCGTGGCCGCCGCGGTCGCCGCCACCCTCAACCTGCGTCTGGTCCCCGCGCTGCCCCCGCCCGAGCGGCAGGAGGGCGGCCAGCGACTGCACCTGGGACGGCTGCTGGGACGGCTGCTGGTCCCGCTCCTGTACACCGTGACGTACTTCGTGGCGATCACCGTCTACTTCACCTACGCCAGCGACGCGGCCGAGGAGGCCGGACTGGCCGACTGGGCGCCGGCGCTGGTCTTCGCCCTGATCGGGCTCGGGGGGCTGGTGGCCTTCTGGACCGGGCGGATGACCGCCGCCCTGGGCCCCGCCGGTGTGGGAGCCGCCAGCCTCGGGGTGGTCGGTCTCGCCCTGGGCGGCTTGGGGCTGGCCTCCGGTGCGCCGCTGGTGCTCGGCTCCGCCGTGGTGCTCGGCGCCGGATTCATGGTCGGGTCGTCGGTGCTGGCCATCTGGACCGCGCACGTCGAGCCCGAGCGCCCCGGCACCGCCTTCACCGTCGCCCTCGTCGTGGGGGCGGTGACCTCGATCGTGACGCCCGCGGTCACCGGCTCGCTGGTGCCCAGCGCCGGGCTGGGCACGGTGCTGGTCTCCTCCGGCGCCGTGGCCGTGGTCAGCGCGGTGGCACTCGCCGCCGGCCTGCCCGTGGGAGCGGCCGTGCGGAGGACACGGGCCCGCACGACCTAGTCTGCTGGCATGCACCCCCAACTCTCCTCCAGCACCCCGTCCCGCGAGGAGGTCGTGGGCCGCGGCATCGACTGGCTGGCCCGCTGGACCGTGCGCTGGCTCCTCGTCGCGCTCGGCGCGGTCGCCCTGGGCTGGCTGGTCGGCAAGGGCTGGTCGATCGTGCTGCCCGTCGTGCTGGCCCTGATCCTGACGACCGTGCTGCAGCCGCCGGCCCGGTGGCTCGAGCGCCGGTGGCGGCTGCCGGCGGCCGCCGCGGCGCTGACGGTCATCCTCGTCGGGCTGGGCCTGGTCACCGCCCTGGGCGTGACGATCGCACCCTCCGTCGGCGAGCAGGCCGTCGAGCTGGCCGACTCCGCCTCGCTCGGGCTCGCCGAGGTGGAGCGGCTGGTCGCCGACAGCTCGCTGCAGATCACCCAGACCCAGGTCGAGACCTTCGTCGAGGCCGCGCAGGACCGTCTGCAGTCCAGTGCCAGCAGCATCGCCTCGGGAGTCCTGGTCGGTGTCGGCGCGGTGACCTCGGCGCTGATCACCTTCGTCCTGACGCTCGTCCTGTCGTTCTTCTTCATCAAGGACGGCCGCCGGTTCCTGCCCTGGCTGCACCAGCTCACCGGTGAGCGCGCCGGGCCGCACCTCGTGGAGGTCGGTTCGCGGGCCTGGGCGACCCTGGGCGGCTTCGTGCGCACCCAGGCCCTCGTGGGTCTCATCGACGCCGTCCTCATCGGCATCGGCCTGCTCGTCGTGGGCGTGCCGCTGGCAGTGCCACTGGCGGTGCTCACCTTCATCGCCGCCTTCGCCCCCATCGTGGGTGCCGTCACCGTCGGGGCGCTCGCCGTGCTGGTGGCGCTCGTGGCCAACGGCTGGGTCTCCGCGCTGATCGTGCTGGCCATCGTGCTGGGCGTCCAGCAGCTCGAGGGCAACGTCCTGCTGCCGTGGCTGCAGGGCCGCAGCCTGCGCCTGCACGCCGGGGTCGTGCTCCTCACGATCGTGCTGGGCTCGACCCTCTACGGCGTGGCCGGGGCCTTCCTGGGCGTGCCCGCGGTGGCCGTGCTCGCCGTGGTGGTGCGCTACCTCGACGACCAGGTGCGCGAGCGCACCGGCGAGCCGACCAAGGAGCAGCCCGACCACCCCGCCGCCGAGGTCGACCCCGAGGACGACGAGCAGGACGCCTCGGCGACCGACGAGCAGGACCGGGTCTGACGGCGCCCGGCGCAGCACGACGCCCGCCCCCGCAGCGCGCGGGAGCGGGCGTCGTACGTCGTGGGGTGGCGGGTCAGGCCAGTGCGGCGGCCACCGCGTCGTAGTCGGGCTCCTGGGCGATCTCGGGGACCAGCTCGGTGTGCAGCACGGTGCCGTCGCGGTCGATGACGACGACCGAGCGGGCCAGCAGGCCCTCGAACTTGCCGTCGACGAGGGTGACGCCGAAGTCCTGGCCGAAGGTGGAGCGGAAGGCCGAGGCCGCCACGACCGACTCGATGCCCTCGGCGCCGCAGAAGCGGGCCTGGGCGAACGGCAGGTCCTCCGAGACGCAGATGACCTGGGTGTCGGCCAGTCCGGCGGCCAGCTCGTTGAACGCGCGCACGCTGGCGGCGCAGACGCCGGTGTCGACGCTGGGGAAGATGTTGAGCACGGTGCGCTGGTCGGTGGGGCGCGTGACCTCGGTGGTCAGGTCGGTGCCGACGAGGCGGAAGTCGGGAGCGGGGCTGCCGGTGGCGGGGAGGTCACCCACGAGCGTGACGGGGGTGCCTCCGAGTGCGGTGGTGGTCATGCGGACGTTCTACCACCGCGCCGCACACCCACCGCGCAGGTGTCCGCGATCGTCGATCAGGCCTTGACAGCCAGCACCGGGCAGGAGGCGTCCAGCAGGATGCGCTGCGCGTTGGAGCCCAGGATCAGCTTGCCGACCGGCGAGCGGCGGCGCAGCCCGATGACCAGCAGCTCAGCATCGCTGTCGGCGGCCAGCCCGATCAGGTCCTCGGCGGGCTCGAAGCCGCGCACCAGCTGGCGCAGCTCGAAGTCGACTCCGGTGCCCTCGAGCTCGGCGCGCACCTCGTCGAGCTCGACCTGGGCCTTGCCCGCGGCCTGGGTGTCGTACTCCTGGCCACCGCGGTGCGAGGAGACCACGACCAGCCGCAGCCCGCGCAGCTTCGACTCCTCGATCCCCCGCGCCAGCGCGGCGCGCCCCTCCGGCTTGTTGACGTACCCGACCACGACGGTGCCCATCGTTTCCTCCTCGGCTCGCTTGCGCTCGGTCGCGTCGACCGTGCTCTGGGCACGCTAACCGATCGCGGCTCACCCCGGACGGCTGTGGAGGAGCACTGCGGGCCACGGCCAGGACGGGCAGGCTGGGCGGGTGCACCCACCACCCGACAGCGAGGGCCTGCACGAGCCGCTGCCGCGCCCCCTCGAACGCACCCTGCGCCTGGCGGTGCTCGGCCACGTCGAGGCAGAGCGGCGCCGCCGCCACCCCACCGTCGTGCACGTGGGTCGTCCGGGTGGCGGCGAGGTGGTCTTCGCCTGCGCCGCCGGCGACCCCGACGACCTCGGGGTGCGCACCGACGTGCTGCTGGCCCTGCTGTCGCGGGTCGACCACCCGGAGCCGCTGGTCTGGATCACCCGACCCGGCGACCTCGAGACCCAGGACGACGACGCCTGCTGGTTGGCAGCCACCCGCGCGGCCGCGGGCGAGCTGGACCGCCCGGTCGAGCTGGTGCTGGTCGGGCGGCACGGGTGGCGCGACCCGAGGTCGGGCCTCTCGCGCAGCTGGAAGCGGCTGCGCGCACGCTCGGGCTAGTCCCAGGTGTGCACGGGCTCGTTGGTGTGCATCCGCTCGCGGTACTCCAGCACCGTGGCCCGCAGGGCGTCGTAGCGGTCCTCGCCGCGGCGGCGGCGCATCCGCTCCACGAACCACTCGGCTCCGTTGACGCCGGTGAGGCAGCGCTGCTCGATGATCCCGAGCAGCCGGTCGCGCACGTCGGCCTCGACGCCCCACGACTCCAGCCCCTCGTGCGCCATCGGCAGCAGCCGGCGCAGCACCAGCTCGGTGGCCGGCACCTGGCCGACCCCGGGCCAGTAGATCTGCGCGTCGATGCCCTGCTGCGCGGCGACGTGCAGGTTCTCCTCCGCGGCGCTGAAGGACATCTGCGACCACAGCGGGCGCGGCGAGTCGACCAGGGCCCGCACCAGCCCGTAGTAGAAGGCGGCGTTGGCGACCGTGTCGACCACCGTCGGACCGGCGGCCAGCAGCCGGTTCTCGACCCGCAGGTGCGGCACGTCGTCGACCACGTCGTAGACCGGCCGGTTCCACCGGTAGACGGTGCCGTTGTGCAGCCGCAGCTCGGCGAGGGCCGGGGTGCCGCCCGACTCCAGCACCTCGAGCGGGTCCTCGTCCTCGGTGACCGGCAGCAGGGCCGGGAAGTAGCGCACGTTCTCCTCGAACAGGTCGAAGACCGAGGTGATCCAGCGCTCCCCGAACCACACCCGCGGCCGGACGCCCTGGGCCTTCAGCTCCTCGCTGCGGGTCTCGGTGGCCTGCTCGAAGAGCGGGATCCGCGTCTCGCGCCACAGCTCGCGCCCCAGCAGGTACGGCGAGTTGGCGGCCACCGCCAGCTGGGGGGCGGCGATCGCCTGCGAGGCGTTCCAGTAGGCCGCGAACTGGTCGGGCGAGGTCTGCACGTGGAACTGGGTGCTGGTGCAGGCGGCCTCGGGCACGATCGAGTCGGCGGTGGTCTCGAGGGTCTCGGCACCCGAGATCGAGATCGCGATGTCCTCGCCGCGCGCGTCGAGGATCTGGTCGCTGAGCAGGGCGTAGCGGGGGTTGGCGCTGAGCGTCTGCCGGGTCATGTGCCCGTCGGCCAGCGTGGGCAGGATGCCGATCATCAGCAGGTGGGCGCCGACCTCGGAGGCCTTGGCCTCGGCGTCGTCGAGGTCGCGCCGCAGCTCGTCCTCGAACTGGGTCAGCCCGCCCTCGCGCAGCCGGGCCGGCGGCACGTTGATCTCGATGTTGTACTGGCCGAGCTCGGTCTGGAAGTCGGGGTCGGCGATCCGCTCGAGCACGTCGGCGTTCTTCAGCGCCGGGTCGCCGCGCTCGTCGATGAGGTTGAGCTCGACCTCGAGACCGGTCATCGGGTCGTCGGTGTCGAAGGCCGCCTCGCGCAGCATGCGCGCGAACACGTCGAGGCAGCGCCGCACCTTGGCGCGGTGCCGCGTGCGGTCCGCGCGGCTGAACTCCTGAGCCTCGACCTCTTCACCCATGCCCCGACCCTAGGCCCACCCGCGCCCCGGAGGGACCCCCCTCAGGCGGGCCGCCCGGCGCCGGCCCACGCGTGCGGCGGCACCGCGCGCTCGAGGAGCTGGGCCACGTAGCCGCCCAGGATGTGGTCGGGGTCGACGGACAGGCACCGGTCGAGGGCGCACCAGGCCAGGGCCCCGCTGCCGGAGAGCCAGGCCGCGAAGCCGAGCACCGCCGCCGCCCCGGGCAGCCACTCGTCGGGGGTGCGTCGCACCACGTCGGACCAGAGCACCACGTGCCGGTCGGCGTCCTGCCTGGTCATCATCAGCCACGCGACGTCGCGCACGACCGGGTCGGCCACCGCGCGCACCAGCCCGGCCACCTCGTGGGGGCCGGGGACGCTGCCGGTGGCCAGGCAGGAGAGCAGCAGCGTGGAGACCTCGTCGGCGGTCAGGGCTGGCCGGTGGTCCAGCGCCCGGGCCACGTCGGCGCGTCCGCGCCCGTCGGGGTCGAGGGTCGCGGCGAGGTCGGCCCGCGAGCGGCGGGTCACGTGGCCGTCGAGCACGGCCTGGACCCGCACCGGGTGGGCGCTGACGTCGTACGCCGTGCCCTCGCCGGGACCGGTCGCCGGCCAGTGCCGCTCCCCGTCGGCGCGGATCGCGCGCAGCACCGTGATCCCCGCGGCGCTGAACGCGTCGACGAGGCAGCGGGCGCTGCGCCGCGCCCGCTCGGCCTCGTCGGAGTAGACGACCAGCAGCACCCCGGAGACGTGGTGGCGCACCGCCGGCTCGACCAGCAGCCCCGCGAGCTCGGCGACCCGGGCGTCGCTCGCGTCGGCCGGGGGGAGGTCGAGCCGCGCGTGGAACTGGTGCTCGGCGCCGAACGTCAGCATCACCACGCAGTCCTCGGGCTCGAAGCCGAGCAGCACCGGCACCACGGCCAGGACGTCGGCGGGGTCACGGGCCACGAAGCCGTGCGGAGGGGCTGACGGGGAAGGCATCTCTGGGAACGTCATGGCCCGAGGCTGCCCCCGCCTCCGGGTCACGGTCGGGCCCCGCGCCACGGCTGGGGAGGAGCCACGCCGGGGCCCCGCCTGTGCACGGCCGGTGGCGCGGCGCGGGTAGCGTGCCGGGGTGCGCTCCCAGGCCTCGGTCCTCCACCTGGACCTCGACGCCTTCTTCGCCGCGGTCGAGCAGCGGGACAAGCCCTCGCTGCGCGGCAAGCCCGTGGTCGTCGGCGGGGTCGGCGGGCGCGGGGTGGTCGCCACGGCGTCGTACGAGGCGCGGGTGCACGGGGTCCGCTCGGCGATGTCGACCCGCGAGGCCCGCTCGCGCTGCCCGCACGCGGCGTTCCTGTCGGGCCGCTTCCACGCCTACCGCGAGGCCAGCCGGGTGGTGATGGGCCTGCTGCGCGAGGTCTCTCCCCTGGTCGAGCCGCTCTCGCTCGACGAGGCCTTCGTCGACCTCGAGCGCGCCGACCTGCCCGACCTCGAGGTGGCGACGGTCACCGACTTCGCCCAGGACCTGCGCCGGCGGGTGCACGAGGCGACCGACGGGCTCACCGCGTCGGTGGGCCTGGCGACCAGCAAGCTGGTGGCCAAGATCGCCAGCGACCTCGACAAGCCCGACGGGCTGGTCGTGGTCGCACCCGGCACCGAGCAGGAGCTGCTGCGCCCGATGCGGGCCACGATCATCCCCGGGGTCGGCCCGGCGACGGCCGAGCGGCTGCGCCGCGCCGGGATCGTGACGGTGGCCGACCTCGAGGCCGCCGGGCTCGACGAGCTGGTGCGCCTGCTGGGCCGGGCCCACGGCGGCGGGCTGCACCAGATGGCGCGCGGGCGCGACGACCGGGCCGTGGTGGCCGAGCGGGAGGCCAAGTCGGTCAGCGTCGAGGGCACCTACGACACCGACCTGTCCGACCTGCGTCTGATCGAGGGGCTGCTGGCGCGCCAGGCCGGCGAGGTCGCGACCCGGTTGCGGGCGGCCGGGCTGTCGGGGCGCACGGTGAGCATCAAGGTGCGCTTCCACGACTTCACCACGCTGAGCCGCTCGACGACGCTGGCCTCCCCCACCGACCACGGCCCGACGGTCGCGCGCAGCGCCCGTGCCCTGCTGGCCGAGCTGGTGGCCGGCCCCGACACCGGGCCCCAGGTCCGCGCCGGGGTCCGGCTGCTCGGCGTGGGCGTCTCGGGGCTGGCCGACTGGGTGCAGGAGGACCTCTTCGCCGACGACGCCGACGACGAGACCGAGGACGAGGAGCTGCCCGAGCCGCCGCGCGCCCGGCACCTCGGGGCCTGGGCGCCCGGGATGGACGTCGAGCACGCCGAGCTCGGTCGCGGCTGGGTGTGGGGAGCCGGGCGCGGGGTGGTGACCGTGCGCTTCGAGACCCGCGAGACGCCGGCCGGGCCGGTGCGCTCCTTCCCCGACGACGACCCCGCCCTGACACCGTGGTCGCCCACGGAGCCCGACGAGGACGAGCCCGTCAGCGGGCCCGCGTGAAGCGCACCGGGTCCCCCGGTCGCAGCTGCGCGCACTGCCACAGGTCCCCCGGGTCGACCACGGCCACCACGGGGTAGCCGCCGGTGGGCGGGTGGTCGGCCAGGAACACCACGGGCCGCCCGCTGGGCGGCACCTGCACCGAGCCCAGCACCATCCCCTCGCTCGGCAGCTCGCCCGCGTCCGCGTGCGTGAGCGGCGGCCCGTCGAGGCGCAGCCCGACCCGGTCCGCCTCCGCCCCGACGACGTACGCCGTCGCGCACAGCTCTGCGAGCGCCTGCGGGCCGAGGCGCTCGAGCCGTGGGCCGGGGTGCACCCGCAGCACGCCGGTGGGGGTGCCCCGCGGCGGGACCGCGGGCGCCTCGACCGGCGCGGGCGGCCCGGCCGGCGGCCCCAGGCCCAGCCGCTGGCCGGGTGCCAGGACCGGCGGGCCGACCCCGGCGAGGGTGTCGGTCGAGCGCGAGCCGAGGACGGGGGCGACGTCGATCCCGCCGGCGACGGCGACGTAGCTGCGCACGCCGGCCCGTGGGGCGCCCAGGCGCAGCACGGCTCCGGCGGGCAGGCGCTCGGCGCGGCCCGGGGCAGCGGGCCGGCGCCCCACCACCACCGGTGCGGGAGCACCCGTGACGGCGACCCACGTGTCGGCGGTGGCCCGGACCTCGAGCCCGCCGAGCACCACCTCGAGCAGCGCGGCCCCGGGCGGGTTGCCGACCAGCCGGTTGGCGAGGTCGGCGGCCGGCCGGTCGAGCGCACCGGCGCGGGGCACACCCAGGTGGGCCAGCCCGGGGCGGCCCTGGTCCTGCACCGTGCACAGCGGCCCCGTGGCCAGCACCTCGAGGGCGCGGACGCTCACGGCGCCTCCGCGGCGACGAAGCGCACCCGGGTGCCGGGCGCGAGCAGTGCCGGCGGGTCGCGGTCGACGTCCCAGAGCGAGGCGCTGGTGCGGCCCAGCAGCCGCCACCCGCCCGGCGAGGCGGTGGGGTAGACGCCGCACCAGGTGTCGGCGAGCGCGACCGAGCCGGGGGGCACCCGGGTCCGTGGCGTGCCCAGCCGCGGCACCGCCCACTGCGCAGGCAGCCCGGAGAGGTAGGCGAACCCGGGAGCGAAGCCGCAGAAGACGCTGACCAGCTCGAGGCCGGTGTGGCGGGCCATGGCCTCCTCGCGCGAGACGCCCCACAGGTCGGCCACGTCGTCGAGGTCGGGACCGTCGTAGACCACCGCCAGCTCGACGACGGGACCGCCGCCCGCCGGTCGCCGGTCACCACCCGCGATCGGCTGGCCGCGCCAGCCCGCGAGCAGCGCGCGGGTGGGGCCGACGTCGGCCGGGTCCAGGCCGTCGAGCAGCACCGTGCGAGCCGCGGGCACCACGTCGGCGGCCGCCACCCCGCGCTCGCGCAGCCAGGTCGCCAGGGCGAGCGCGGCGGCCGCGTCGTCGACCTCGGCCAGCAGGGCGGTGGGCCCGAAGGCGCGCACGTGCACGGGGTCAGCCGCGCTCGAAGGCTCCATGCTCACAGCCCGCGCAGGGTCCAACCGTCGGCCTCGAGCGCGGCGCGCACCGCGCGGGCGTGCTCGACCGCGCCGGGGCTGTCGCCGTGCACGCAGAGGGAGGCGAGACCGGCCACGCCACCGGGCGGCTCGCGCAGCAGCCGCAGCGCCTGGTCGGCCACGGTGCCGACGCCCTCGAGCAGCGCACCCGGCTCACCCCTCGGCACCAGGCGCCCGCTGGCGTCGTACCCGCGGTCGGGGAAGCCCTCGTGCCGCACCTCGCGACCCAGCCCCGCCGCCAGGTCCAGCAGCACGCCGGGCATCCCGAGCACCGGCAGGCCTCCGGAGCCCTCGAGCACGGCGCGCGCCTGCTCGGGGTCGGTGGTGGTGCGGTGGTAGAGCGCGCCGTGCGGCTTGAGGTAGCGCACCGACGTGCCCGCCGACTGCGCGATCTCGACCAGCGTGCCGACCTGGTCGGCCACCTGCTCGCGCAGCGTGCCGGCGGCGACGTCGAGCGGACGCCGGCCGAAGTGCTCACGGTCGGCGTAGGAGACCTGCGCACCGATCGAGACGCCCAGCCGGGCCGCCTCCTCGCAGACCGCGCGCATGATCGCGACCGAGCCGGCGTGGTAGCCGCAGGCGAGGTTCGCGGAGGTCACCACGCCCAGCAACCCGGCGTCGTCGGTGACCTCCTCGCCGAGGTCGGCGTTCAGGTCGACGTACCGCATGTGCGGACGTTATCGCCCCGCCTCTAGGTTGGCAGCCATGTCCTCCTCCACGTCCCCGCACCCGCCCGTGGCTCCCCCGGTGGCGCCGCGGCGTCCCACGCAGCGCGAGCTCCACGGTCGCACCCGCCACGACGACTACGAGTGGCTGCGCGAGAAGGACTCCCCCGAGGTGCGCGCGCACCTGGAGGCCGAGAACGCCTGGACCGAGGCCCGCACCGCCCACCTGGCCGACCTGCGCACCCGGATCTTCGAGGAGATCAGGGCCCGCACCCGCGAGACCGACCTGTCGGTGCCGACGCGCAACCGCGACCACTGGTACTACGGACGCTCCTTCGAGGGCCGCGAGTACGGCGCGACCTGCCGCGTGCCGGTCGCCGGGCCCGACGACTGGACCCCGCCGACCCCCGCCGAGGACTGCGCCCCCGACCAGCCCGCGCTGCCGGGCGAGGAGGTGCTGCTCGACCTCGACGCGCTGGCCGAGGGCCACGAGTTCTTCTCCCTGGGCGGTGCCAGCATCAGCCCCGACGCCACCCTGCTGGCCTACAGCGTCGACGTGGTCGGCGACGAGCGCTACACCGCGCGCATCAAGGACCTGGCCAGCGGCGAGCTGCTGCCCGACGTCATCGAGGGCGTCATCCACGGCACCACGTGGGACCGCGCCGGCGAGAACCTCTACTACGCCACGGTCGACGAGTCGTGGCGCGCCGACAAGGTCTGGCGCCACCGGCTCGGCACCGAGCAGTCGCAGGACGAGCTGGTGCACCACGAGGAGGACGGACGCTTCTTCGTCGGCGTCGGCCGCACCCGCTCCGACCGCTTCCTGGTCATCGCCTCGGGCAGCAAGACCACCTCGGAGTACCGCTTCCTCGACGCCGACGCCCCCGAGGCCGGCTGGCAGGTCTTCGCGGAGCGGGTCGAGGACGTGGAGTACTCCCTCGAGCACGCGGTGCTCGCCGGCGAGGACCGCTTCCTGGTCCTGCACAACGCCACCGGTCCCGACTTCGAGATCGCCAGCGCCCCCGTCTCCCCCACCCCCGCAGCCGGCTGGGAGCCGCTGGTGGCCCACGACCCGGCCGTGCGCCTGGAGGAGGTCGACGCCTTCGCCGGCCACCTGGTGGTGCACCAGCGCAGCCACGGCCTGACCCAGCTGCGGATCATCGAGCTGGGCCCCGACGGTGTCGGCGACGACTACCTGGTGCCCTTCGACGCGCCTGTCTACACCGTCGGCGCGGGCGGCAACCTGACCTTCGACCAGCCCACGGTCCGCCTGGGCTTCACCTCGATGGCGGTGCCCTCCTCGGTCTACGACTACGACGTGCGCAGCCGCGGGCTGACGCTGCTGCGGCGCGCCCCCGTGCTCGGCGGCTACGACCCCGACGACTACGAGGAGCACCGTCTGTGGGCCACCGCCGACGACGGCGAGCAGGTGCCGATCTCGATCGTGGCCCGGCGCGGCTCGCGCGAGGACGACGGCGGCGGCACCCGCCCGGTCCCCACGCTGCTCTACGGCTACGGCTCCTACGAGGCCTCGATCGACCCCTACTTCTCGATCGCGCGCCTCTCGCTGCTCGACCGGGGCGCGGCCTTCGCCATCGCCCACGTGCGCGGCGGCGGCGAGATGGGCCGGCGCTGGTACGACGACGGCAAGATGGCCAAGAAGCAGAACACCTTCTCCGACTTCGTCGCCTGCGCGCGCCACCTCGTCGCGACCGGGTGGTCGCGCCCCGAGACGCTCGTCGCCGAGGGCGGCAGCGCCGGCGGGATGCTAATGGGAGCGGTGGCCAACCAGGCCCCCGAGATGTTCACCGGGATCGTGGCGCAGGTGCCGTTCGTCGACGCCCTCACCACGATGCTCGACGCCAGCCTGCCGCTGACGGTCACCGAGTACGACGAGTGGGGCAACCCCGAGGCCGACCCCGAGGTCTACGACTACATGGCCTCCTACGCGCCGTACGACAACGTCACCGAGCAGGACTACCCGGCGATCCTGGCCGAGACCTCGCTCAACGACACCCGGGTGCTCTACGTGGAGCCGGCCAAGTGGGTGGCCCGGCTGCGCGCCACCGCCCCCGACCACCGGCCCGACGTGCTGCTGCGCACCGAGATGTCGGCGGGGCACGGCGGCGTGTCGGGCCGCTACAAGGCGTGGCACGACCGGGCCTTCGCGCTCGCGTGGATGCTCGACCGGATGGGCCTGGCCGACTCCTGAGTGCCGGGGAGCCCCGGGAGGTGACGTGTCCCACCCTGGCGGGTGAGAGGCATCCGGCTCGGGCGGGGCACCGAACAACCAGTGAGGATGCGAGGCCCTGAGAAGTCCCTGAGAGTTGGTCGACGATGCAACTCCGGGGTCGGGCCGGACGTCCTTGATGGTGAAGGCTCCATGGCGGAACGGGAATCCGGGCCACTGCAGGAGCGTTGGACACGACGTGGGAGCGCGAGAGCGACCACGTGACTTCAGGAGGGGTTCCATGGCCACCCGCACCGCCACCCGTACCGCACCAGCCGCCGGCCGCGAGATCGAGGGCCGCGACAGCGTCGGGCTGTACCTCGACGAGATCGCCCGCAACCCGCTCCTCGACGCCGCCGCCGAGGTGGATCTGTCGCAGACCATCGAGGCCGGCCTGTACGCCGAGCACCTGCTGGCCGAGGGCCGCGTGGGTCGCCGCAAGGGCGGCGCACCCGGCCGGGCCACCCAGGAGGAGCTCGAGTGGCTCGCCGAGCAGGGTCGCCAGGCGGTCGACACGTTCATCACCGCCAACCTGCGCCTGGTGGTCTCGATCGCCCGCAAGTACGGCCGGGCCCAGATGCCGATGCTCGACCTGATCCAGGAGGGCAACACCGGCCTGATCCGGGCGGTCGAGAAGTTCGACTACACCAAGGGCTACAAGTTCTCGACGTACGCCACCTGGTGGGTACGCCAGGCGATCACCCGCGGCATCGCCCAGCAGGCCCGCGTCGTGCGGCTGCCCGTGCACGTGGTCGAGGAGCTCAACCAGGTCGGCGGCGCGCGCCGCACCCTGGAGCGCCAGCTGGGCCGCGACCCCGAGCCGGCCGAGATCGCTCTCGAGCTGGGCATGGAGGTCGACCGGGTCCTCGACCTGCTGTCGTGGGGTCGTGAGCACGTCTCGCTCGACACCCCCGTCGACGAGGACGGCGACACCTCCCTGGGCGACCTGATGGCCCAGGAGACCTCCCCGGGCCCCGACCTCAACGTCATCGACGTCGAGTCCCGCGACCGGCTCAACGCCCTCGTCGGCCACCTCGACGACCGGGCGGCCGACATCATCCGCTCGCGCTACGGACTGGCCGACGGGCGCCAGCACAAGCTGGCCGACATCGGCGCCAAGCACGGCATCTCGGCCGAGCGGGTGCGTCAGCTCGAGCGCGAGGCGCTGCAGAAGCTGCGCCGCTTCGCCGACCCCGACCTGGCCGCCTGAGCCGACGAGAACCACCCGGCGGCCGGGAGGATCGGCCTACGGGGCGGCGTACGCCGCGACCTCCAGCGCCTGGGCGGCCTCGGCCGCCCGGGCGCTGACGTCGTCGGGGACCTGCTTCTCCTGCGCGACGCGTGCCTGCCACAGCTGCAGCGCCACGACCCGGGCCGCCGCCTCCTCGATGCGCTCGGGCGCGACCTCGCCGCCACTGATCGCCTTGGTGACGCGGGCGTGGGTGCGGCGGGTGTCGGCGGGCATCAGCAGCAGGTCGGCCCCGGCGACGAGCGCCCTGACGGCCAGGTCGGGGATGCCGGCCACCGCGCCCATGCCGAGCGAGTCGGTGATGGCCACGCCCTCGAAGCCGACCTCCTCACGCAGGTGCTCGTAGACCTCGGGGGCGATGCTCGAGGGCGTGCCCGGTGCCAGCGCCTCGACGTCGAGGTGGCCGATCATCACCGACGGCGCCCCGGCCTTGGTGGCGGCGCGGAACGGCATCAGGTCGCGCTTCTCCAGCTCCTCGACCGGGGTGTCGAGGGCGGGCAGGGTGAGGTGGCTGTCGGCCGTGGCGCCGCCGTGGCCCGGGTAGTGCTTGGTCGTCGAGACCGTGCCGGAGCGGTCGAAGCCGTCGACCGCGGCCGCCGTGGCCTTGGCGGCCAGCCGGGGGTCGCTGGAGGGCGAGCGGCTGCCGATCGTGGGGTCGGCGGCGCCGATGGTGACGTCGGCGACGGGGGCGTAGACCCAGGTGAAGCCGAGGTCGCGCAGCTCGAGCCCGGTCGTGTACGCCGCCTCGCGCACCGCGACCTTGCCGCTGCGCCCGTTGCCGTCGACGGCCTCTCCGGCGGTGCGGAACGCGGGGAACTCGGTGGCGATGCCGCGCAGGTGGGAAACGGTGCCGCCTTCCTGGTCGACGCCGATGACGGCCGGGAACTCGCGGCCGCTGTCGGCGACGGCCTGGGAGACCGCGGCCGTGGTGGCGCGCACCTGGGCCTCGTCGACGACGTTGTCGCCGGTGACGCAGACGCCCGAGAGGTGCAGGTCGGAGACGAGCTGCGCCGGCTCGGCGGGGTCGGTGCCGGCGTAGCGGCCCACGATCACCTGGCCGGCGAGCTCCTCGGGGCTCATCTGCGCCACGACCTCGCGGGCCTCGGCGAGCTCGCCCTCGGTGGGGCCCCACGAGGTGGCCTGGTCGGGGTCGACCGTCTCCTCGGGCTGCTCGAGCTCCTGGGACTGCTCCCCCGGCTCGACGGTCGCGTCCGCCGACGGCGTGCCCGACCCGCTGCCGGCGGTGGTGGTCTCGTCCGTGGTGCCCGAGCAGCCGGAGACCAGCAGCCCTGCGCTGAGCGCGGCGGCCGCCAGCGCGCCCGGGCGCCTCACGCGGCCGTCCGGAGCTGGTCGTGGACGGCCTGCACCTGGGCGCGCAGGTCGTCGAGGCTGCCGGTGTTGTCGATGACGTGGGTGGCCACGGCGAGGCGCTGCTCGCGGGTGGCCTGGGCGGCGATGCGCGACTCGGCGTCCTCGCGGGTCCAGCCGCGCTGGCCCAGCATCCGCTCGACCTGGGTCTCGGTGGGCACGTCGACGACGACGACGGCGTCGAAGCCGTCCGCGCGGCCCGACTCGGCGAGCAGCGGGATGTCGTGCACGACCAGCGCGCCGTCGGGGGCGGACTCCTCGAGCTCGGCGTAGCGCTCGAAGACCAGCGGGTGCACGATCGCCTCGAGCCGCTTGCGTGCGGCGTCGTCGCCGAAGACCAGGCGGCCCATCGCGGGCCGGTCGAGGTCGCCCTCGGGGGTCAGCAGCCGCTCGCCGAACTCGGCGACCACCGCGGCCAGCCCCGGCGTGCCCTTCTCGACCACCTCGCGCGCCAGGGCGTCGGCGTCGATGACGACGGCGCCCAGCTCGGCCAGCATCGCCGCGACGGTGCTCTTGCCCGACGCGACACCCCCTGTGAGACCCACTCGCATGGGCGCCACGCTACGTCGTGGCCCGAGGATTTTGCCCATCGGACCCGGGTCGCGCCTTCCCGCACCGCCGACCCGTTGGGACGATCAGGGCCCGACCACCGGAGGACGGCCCACCATGACCACCACGACGAGCACCAGCACCGCGATCGACGCCCCGGCCGGTCGGGTCTGGCGGCTGCTCACCGACGCCGCCTGGTGGAACCGGGCAGACAACGGGGTCGTCGACGTCGCCGGCACGATCCGCGAGGGGCAGCGCGTCAAGCTGGTCTCCGAGCTGAACCCCCAGCGCGGCTTCAAGCTCAAGGTCGTCGACGTCGACCCGCCCCGGTCCATGACGTGGAGCGGGGGCATGCCCGTGGGGCTCTTCACCGGGCGGCGGACCTTCCAGGTCGAGCCCGACGGCCCCGAGCGCTGCACCTTCACGATGGCCGAGGACTTCACCGGTCCCCTGGCTCCGCTCATCACCCGCTCGCTGCCCGACTTCCAGGACTCCTTCGACCAGTTCGCCGCCGCGCTGAAGGCCGACGGCGAGGCCGCTCGCGACGACTAGGGAGCAGGCCGCTCGTCCGCCTCGATCGTGGTCACCGGCGCTCTCGAGGCCCGCGCCACCCGGCTGGGCAGGTCCAGCTTCAACCAGCGCGAGAGCCGTCCCGGCAGGGTCGAGACGATCACCTCCGAGTAGGAGTGCTCCGCCACCTGCTCCTTGACGGCCTCGATCGGGTCGGCGTCGCAGACGGCGCCCTCCGCCCGGGCCCCGGCCTCCTCGATCGCTCGCGTCATCTTCGCCAGCCGCCGCTCCGCGAGGCTGCGGGCCTCCTCCATCGTCTTGCGCCGGTGCTCACCGTCCTGCTCGAACCACGCCCGTGCCTCCACGCCGGACATGCCCTCGTAGGGCACGAAGCCGCCGGACCACCCGCTCTCGTCGGGAGGAAGCGTCACCGGCACCAGCACGTAGAAGCTGCTGTCCCCCCGCTCGATGCGCTCGCGGACCGTGCGCTCGAGCTTCTCGCCACCCAGTGTCTGGTTGGCCACGACCAGGTACTCGTCCACCGAGACCACCTCCTCAGCACTGGTTCGATCTTCTGCCCGACGCCGGCGCGGGTCAAGGACTCCACAGCCCTACGCGTGCCCGGCTGGGCGAGAGAACGGCCCCTGCGCCGTGTCGGTGCCCGGGGTTGCCAGGAGCGGGACCGGTCGGCACTGTGAGCGTCGTGAGCGAGGTACCGCTGCCGTCCCGCACAGCTCGCCTGGTGGTGGGCGTGCTGACGATCCTGGTGCTGCTCGTCGGGGCCTGCATCCTTGCCCTGGTGGGCTTCTCCGCGCTGTACGCGGGCGCGCCCGGCTGGCTGGTGGCGACCGCTGTCATGGCGGTGCTCGTCGGGCTGGTCGTGTGGTTCCAGCGTCTGCGTCGCGCGGGAGCCCGCGACTAGGAGGATGCCCAGGTGCGGCCGATCGTCCGTCGCGATGTGTGCGTCGTGCACGCCACCGTGCCGTCCCGTCCGGCACAGTGGCGTGGCATGACCTCTGAGTCGTCGACCGCCGAGCAGCGACCGGACCACTACGACGCTTTCGCTGACGCGTACGCGCGGGCGAACGAGGAGGGTCTGTTCAACAGGTGGTACGCCCGACCTGCGGTGCTGGACCTGCTCGGTGATGTCGCTGGGCGGCGGATCGTCGACGCCGGTTGTGGTTCCGGTCCGCTCCTCGCCGACTTGGAGGAGCGGGGAGCGAGCGTGGCTGGGTTCGACGCGAGCCCCGCGATGATCCGGCTCGCCCGCGAACGGCTTGGAGCCGAGGCCGACCTGGAGGTGGCCGACTTGACCCAGCCGCTCCCGTACGACGACGAGGCGTTCGACGACGCGTTGGCGGTCCTCGTCCTGCACTACCTCGAAGACTGGTCACGGCCGCTGGGTGAGCTGTGGCGCGTGCTGAGGCCGGGCGGTCGGCTGGTCGTCGTGGTCAATCACCCTGTCATCCCGCCGGTGCTGTACCCCGAGCTGGACTATTTCGCGACCGTGCCGAACGAGGAGGAGCACGACTTCGACGGCGTCTCCGCGACGCTGACGATCTGGTACCGGTCCCTCAGCGCGATGTCGGACTCCTTCACCGCCGAGGGTTTTCGGATCCTGGCGATCAGCGAGCCGCCGGTGTCGCCCGAGACGCCGCCCGAGCTGCTGCCACCCAGCGAATCCGATCCCACCCGTTTCATCGGGTTCATCTTCTTCATCCTCGAGGCCGGCTCCTAGATACCACTCAGGCGACACCGAGAAGTTCTCCACAGATCGTCGAACTGGTGTTCCCATCGCGCTCTCGGCTTGGGAGAATGGTGGGCATGAGGCTGCTCCAGAACCCCACCAGCGACCGGGTCCCCGACCCGGGTGCCGGGGTGCCCGCGAACAGCTTCCCGGCCGCGGAGGCCGGTCCGGTGGCGCAGGCGGTCGCGACCGCTCGTGCAGCGATGGCCGCCGCCCGCTCCCACGACCTGAAGGGTCAGCCGGTCGACGACCTCGCCGGCCTGGTGCAGGCACTCTCCGGCCTCGAGGCCGAGGCCTCCGCCCTGCTCGGTGACGTGCTCGGTGAGGCCGAACGCCGCCAGGTCGCCGACGCCGAGGCCGCCACCGGCACCGATGCCTGGGCCGCCGCACTGACCGGGCAGTCCCGAGAGGTCCTCGCCGGCGGCGCCCGGATCGCCGAGCTGCTGCGCACCAAGTACCACCACGCCCGCGAGGCCTACGCGACCGGGGCGATCACCACCCGCCAGGTCCGTGTCATCGTCGCCGCCGCCGAGCAGGCACCCCTCGAGACAACGGTCGAGCAGCTCGCGGCCGCCGAGGAGGTCCTGGTCAACAAGGCCAGCGGCGTCGGCACCCGCACCGGGCGCCCGATGAACCCCAAACGCCTGCGGCAGGCCGCCCGACGGATGCTCGACGTCGTCGACCGCGACCTGGCCGACAAGCACGAAGCGATCATGCTCGGGCGCGAGTCCCGCCGCGCCAAGCACGAGACCTACCTCGCCCTGCACGACAACGGCGACGGCACCTACTCCGGCAAGTT